>DWYJ01000013.1 GCA_019118745.1 Candidatus Desulfovibrio gallistercoris
CCCCAAGCCCCCCATCCCTTCCCCAGCGCGCTTTTACCAGGGAAGAGTCAGGGATACGAGGCAACATCGTCCCCAAAGCAAGGGGAATATGTACTGTTTACCTGTTTTATCTATCAAAATTGTTTGTAAAATTTGTGTTAACAGGCCCTAGGGGTTGTCGGCACTTCTCGTTGCTTGTTTTGGGGCCCCCCGCGCTCTGCTGTCGATGCCCGTAAGGCTCCTGCGTCGCCTAGCGGGCACGGCCCTGTTGGTTTTGGCCGGACGGCACTGTACCGCCGCCTCGCATGTCGCCTTTGAAAAAGGCAACACGCTCTCTTCACTGGAAGACGCTTTCACGCGCAGCAGGCCATGACGTCGGACCGCCTGCGCCGCAGCTGTTCCGGGGCCCCGGCCCCGCATCCCTCAACGCCCCTGCAAAGGACGGACAATGATTCCCTACGGCTCTCTTGTGGTATACCTGACCCCGACGGGCAAGCGCTACATCAAACGACTGGAAGAAGGCAACGACTGGCACAGCAACGACGGCGTGCTGACCGCCGCGCAGGTGCATGCCCTGCATTTCGGCAGCGAGGCCCGCACGTCGCTGGATGTGCCCATCCGCGTGCTGGAAGCCACGCTTTTTGACCGCCTCCAGGGCCTCAAGCGGCAGACCCAGGTCATCTACGCCAAAGACATCGCCTATATCGCCCTGCGCCTTGGGGCCGGGCCCGGCCGCACCATCATCGAGGCGGGCTGTGGTTCCGGCGGCATGACCTGCGGGCTTTCCTGGTTCTGCGGGCCCACCGGCCGGGTCGTCAGCCATGAGGCCCGCGAGGAATTCGCCAAGCTCGCCCGCCGCAATCTGGACTGGGCCGGTCTTGGCGAGAACGTGACCATCCACCACCGCGACATCGCCGACGGCTTTTGCGTGGACAATGCGGACGCCCTCTTCCTCGACGTCCGCACCCCCTGGGAATATCTCGACCACGCCCTGCGCGCCGTGCGCCCCGGCGGCATGTTCGGTTTCCTGCTGCCCACGGTGGATCAGGTCAGCAAGCTTTTGCTCGGCATCGAGCAGCGCCCCTTTGCGGAAGTGGAAGTCTGCGAGATCCTCGTCCGGCGCTGGAAGCCCGTCGCCGATCGCCTGCGGCCCGAAGACCGCATGACGGCGCATACGGGCTTCCTGGTCTTCTGCCGCCAGCAGGAGCGCAGCGAGGCCTTCGAGACCTTCGTGCCCCTGGGGACCCGCCAGCGCAAACAGGAAGCGGCGCGGCAGGCCCGACTGGCCGAGGCGGGCGTGGACCCGTACGCGGACGAATAACGCCGCCCGGCCCAAACCACGCGGAAAAACCGCGTTTTTTCCGCGAGACACCGGGCCGTATGGTTTGAACGCCAAGCATTTCAAACGGAAGATCCCCAAGTCGAGAGACGTGATATGAATCCGTGGTTGACGCTCATTGCCGCGGGCCTGCTTGAGATCGGCTGGCCGCTGGGCTTCAAGCTGGCCCAGCAGCCTGCATGGCGCATACCGGGGCTGATTTTTGCCGTCATCAGCATGGCGCTCAGCGGCTACCTGCTGTTCCTGGCGCAACGCCATATACCGCTGGGGACGGCCTATGTGGTCTGGACCGGCATGGGCGCCGTGGGGACGTTCGCCATAGGCACGATCTTTTTCGGCGACCCGCTGCACCTGGCCCGCGTGCTGGGGGTGGCGCTGATCATCGCCGGCGTGCTCATCCTCAAGCTGGCTTCGTAACGGGCAGGCGGGGCGCCTCCGGAGCATCTTCCGTCTGGCGTTTCGCGGAAAAGCGTAGTTTTTCCGATCATTTTGGGCCGGGCGGCGCGCTGCCCTTTTGGACTTGCCAAATGCCCATAAAGAATTATTCTTGATAAGATACAACACCAACAAAAGCGCCTCGCGCGCAGATAAGGAGCATCTATGCTGACCAGCGCCCGTAATGTTTTTCCGGTCACGGTGACTGCCGTTCACGGCGGCGCCGTCAACGATGAGATCGTCCTGAGCATGGAAGGCGGCCAGGAAGTGGTGGCCTCCATCACCCAGGCCAGCACCAAACGCCTTGGCCTTGCCGCCGGCAAAAAGGCGCTTGCCCTCATCAAGGCCAGCTTCGTCATCCTGCTGGAAGAGGCGGACGACTGGCTGCTTTCCACCCGCAATCAGTTCAGCGGCACCGTCAAGGCCGTCCGCCCCGGCGCGGTCAATACGGAAGTGGATATGGAATTGCCCGGCGGCCAGACGCTTTGCGCCATCGTGACGGTCGCCAGCGCTGAAAAACTCAAGCTGGCCCCCGGCTCCCGCGTGACGGCCGCGGTCAAGGCCTCCAGCGTCATCCTCGCCGTCCAGAAATAAGCTCGACTGTACCGTGGATGCCGGGCTGGCCCGGACGGCTCGTCCGGCATCCTGTTGGGAGGAACGATGCCGACCTGTCATATCCTGCATTTCAGCCCCACGGGCGGCGTGGAACGCGTAGCCCATCTGGTGGGCGATACTGTGGCGCAGACGCTGGGCATGGAAGCCATCCCCTGCGATCTGGCCGCTCCGCATGTCGTCTGGCCGGAGTTCGCCGCCGGCGATGTGGTCCTGCTGGCCGCGCCGGTCTACGGCGGACGCCTGCCGGGTTTCCTGGCCGCGCGTCTCGAAGAGCTGCGCCCGCTTGCGGAAGGGAAGCAGCTCCCGGCCATAGCCCTTGTCGTTTACGGCAACCGGGCCTTTGAGGATGCGCTGCTTGAACTGGCCGACAAGGCCACCGCCTGCGGTCTGCTGGTCATGGCCGGCATGTCCGCCGTTGCCGAGCACAGCATGTGCCGCAGCGTAGCGGCCGGCCGCCCGGATGCGGAAGACGCCGCCACCCTGCGCGATCTTGGCCGCCAGGCCGCCGAACATCTCCGCGCGGCTCCGGTGCCCGCGCCGCGACTGCCCGGCCAGCGTCCCTACCGGCAGTGGCAGGCCATGCAGATAGCGCCCACCGCGTCCGTGGCCTGTACCGCCTGCGGCCTGTGCGCCGCGCGCTGCCCCGCGCAGGCCATCGACCCGGCCCAGCCGCAGACGAGCGACCGGGAGCGCTGCATCCTCTGCATGCGCTGCGTCAAGATCTGCCCTGCCCACGCCCGCGCCCTGCCTGCGCCGGTCATGGCCCTGCTGGCCGAAAAGCTGGGCCCCTGTCTGGAACGGCGGGAGACGCCCGCCCTCTATCTCTGATGTTTGCCGCGGGGCGGACGGGAAGACTTGCTCCCGCCCGCCCCGCGCTTTTATAGTACATCTTCCGTTTGGGACGCTCTGCGTCTCAACCCATGCGATCTGTCGCGTCGCGGGAAAAACGCGGTTTTTCCGCTCACTTTGGGCTGGGCGACACTGTGCCGCCGCCTCGCGTTTCGTCCTTTTTCAATGACAAGACGCTCTACGCCTTGGCGGCCTCTTCCGCCGCCTTGAGTTCCGCGGCGGAAGGATGGGTGTACTCAAGCACCGGGAAATCCTCACCCAGACGGGCACGGATGGCGCGCAGCATCATGCCCTTGTTGGGGCAGGGGAAGCCGATGGGCGTTCCCTTGGTGATGCAGGACGTCAGGGCCACCACTTCCGCCCCCCGGTCCTTCAGCATCTGCGCGCGGGTCACGGCTCTCTTGCCGGGGCAGCCGCCACAGGACACGAAACCCACTACCTCACAGGTCCCCAGGGGCTCGAACGCGCCCTTCCCTTCCGAGGCGTAGCAAAAATCCTTGGTCCCGGGGCACAGATCTTCCGTCTGCTGACAACGAATGATGCCGACTTTCTTTTTCATGACAACTCCTTATGACTTTGCGCCAGACGCATGACCTGCAACGGCGCGCCGCCCATGACGCTTGCCGTTCCGCGACTGCGAGAGACTGCGTCTGACGCCGAATAGGTAGAGCATTACCCGTTTGAAAGGCTTCGTGTTTCAAACCGTACGGCCTGCCATTTCGCGGACAAAATGCAATTCTCCCCTTCACTTGGGCCGGGCGGCGCTATGGCCGCCACTTCGCGTTTTGCCTTTTTTCCTGGCAAAACGCTCTTGTCCTGTGGATAGTAGGCCTTCCTCTCCTGCGTGGCAAGCTGGATTGTTCCTCTCGTCACATTCCCTTGTCACATATCGGACAATACGCGAAAACGCCTGATGCAGGACTCCCGACTCCCGGGCGGCCCTCCCCTTTATCCCAACGTATCTCCTGTATTTACATAATTTTTTCCGAGCCCGGAAAAAAATTGTGAAATTTAACACAAAAGCTTGACCTTTGGTTTCGACGGGCCTAGGCTTTTTCTCGTCAAGAGCTTTCAGATCCAGGAGGTGCCCCATGTGGGACGAAAGCATGCTCTATGATGCCGTACGAGAAATCAGGACGAAGACGACCACCTATCTTGGCGTGGGCGCCATAGAGAAGATCGACGATATTTTTGCTGAATTCAAACAGGAAGGCATCGCCGCCGTGCTGTGCGTGACGGGCGGCCATTCCTACAAGCTTTCCGGCGCGTGGGACAAGGTGGAAGCCGCAGCGGCCAAACACGGCCTGCGCCTGTCGCTGTACAACAAGGTCACCCCCAACCCCACGACCACCAGTGTGGACGAGGCGGCGGCGCAGGGACGCGAAGCCGGGGCCGGGGCCGTGCTCTGCATCGGCGGCGGCAGCCCCATCGACTGCGGCAAGAGCGCCGCCATCCTGCTGGCCAATCCCGGCAAGACGGCGGAAGAACTCTACTGTTACAAATTCGCGCCGCGCACGGCCCTGCCCATCGTGGCCATCAACCTGACCCACGGTACCGGCAGCGAAGTGAACCGCTTTGCCGTGGCGACCATCACCCACCTCAACTACAAGCCCGCCATCGCCTACGACTGCATTTATCCGCGGTATGCCATCGACGACCCGGCGCTGATGAGCGGCCTTTCTCCCAATCAGACGCGCTATGTGTCCATCGACGCCGTGAACCATGTGGTGGAAGCGGCCACCACCACCTGCTCCAACCCCTTTGCCGTCATGCTGGCCGCGGAGACGGTGCGCCTCGTCCACGCCAATCTGCCCCGCATCCTTGCCCATCCCGATAACCTCCGGGCGCGGTACGACCTGGCCTATGCGGCCATGATGGCCGGAACAGCGTTCGACAACGGCATGCTGCACCTGACGCATGCGCTGGAGCATCCCCTCAGCGGCCTGAAACCGACGCTGGCGCACGGGCTTGGCCTGGCCATGCTCCTGCCTGCCGTCATTGAGGAATGCTATCCGGCGCGGCCGCAGATCATGGCCCACATCCTCAAGCCCATCGTGCCCGGCCTCTCCGGCATGCCGGACGAAGCGCCCAAGGTGGCGCGCGCCGTGGAACAGTGGCTGTTCGGCCTGGGCGTGACGGAAAAACTCACGTCCGTGGGCTTTACGGAAGCGGACGTGGAGACGCTTTGCGATCTGGTGGAAAAGACGCCCTCGCTGGGCCTGCTCGTCTCGCTGGCTCCGGTGGAAGGCAACCGCGAGTGCGTCGCCCGCATCTATCGCAACTCGCTTGTGCCCATGCGCTAGAGTCTGTCGTCACTATTTGCTGCTTATGTGGGGGGAAGGGGCCCCCCTCCCCCCCAAGCCCCATCCCTTCCCCAGCGATCTTTTCCTCGGGGAAGGGTCAGGCATTCGAGATACCCCCCAAAAAACAAGCTGAGCGCGTAGAAGAAGCAGACTTTACATATTGAAATCATTTGTAGAATAAATTCTAACCAACCCTGGAGCATTTTTAGTTTGAAACGTTTCGCGTTTCAAATCACATAACTTGAGGTTTCACGGAAAAGCATGGCTTTTCCGCTCACTTTGGGCCGGGCGGCGCTGTGCTGCCCCGCGTTTTGCCTTTCTCAAAGGCAAGACGTTCTAACGAACAAAGGGACGGACGGCAGGTTTTGAACATCCGCCGTTGTCCCCATTTCCGTAGCATCATCCCCCAAGCCGGCGTCTGTCTCCTCCAGACGCTGGCGGGCCCCGCCCGGCATGCGCCGGACGGGGCCCTGTGTTTGCGGAACGCTATTCATGAAGGACGTAAATCCCCCTTCTCTCCCCCTTTGCCAAAGCGCGCCGGGGAGGGGATGGGGGGCGTGGGGGGAAGGGGGACCCCACTCGCGCGAGGCGGGGGGTCCCCCTTCCCCCCACAATAAACCACGCAAAGCGTCAACAGACGCTAATGGCCGGTAATGGCGTATTTCTTGAGCTTGTATTGCAGGAGGCTCTTGGAGATGCCGAGCAGTTCGGCGGCCTTGACCTGCACGAGGTCCGCCCGCACCAGCGCGCGGCGGATGAGCGCGGCCTCGATCTTTTCCAGCGTGTCCGCCAGATCGAGCTGGACAGGCAGCAGGTCCACGGCGCTTTTGAACTGCGCGTCTTCATCACGGATCTCGGCGGGCAGGTTGTCCACCTCGATGACCGAGCCGGGCACCAGCACGATGCAGCTTTCCACCACGTTTTCCAGCTGACGGATATTGCCGGGCCATTCGTAGCCGGTCAGATAGTTGAGGGCCTCGGTGCTGAAGGTCTTGGGGGGCATGTTGTTGTCCGCCGCCACCTTTTCCACGAAGTGGGCCACCAGCAGGGGGATGTCCTCCCGCCGTTCACGCAGGGGCGGCAAGGGGATCTGCACCACGTTGAGGCGGTAGTACAGATCGTCCCGGAAGGTCCCGGCCTCCACCATGCTTGCCAGATCCTTGTTGGTGGCGGCCACCACGCGGATATCCACCTCCACTTCCTCGCTGCCGCCCACCCGCTCGAAACGCCGCTCCTGCAGCACCCGCAAGAGCTTCACCTGAAGCTCCGGCGTGAGTTCGGCGATCTCGTCCAGGAAGAGCGTGCCGCCGTCGGCCTGCTCGAAGCGGCCGCGCCGCATGGCCACAGCACCGGTAAAGGAGCCTTTTTCGTGCCCGAAGAGCTCGCTCTCCAGCACGCCGGGGTTGAGCGCCATGCAGTTGACGGAAACGAAGGGCTTTTCCTTGCGCGGGCTGGAATAGTGGATGGCGCGGGCCACCAGCTCCTTGCCTGTGCCCGATTCCCCGGTGATGAGCACCGTGGAGCGGCTGGGGGCCGCCCTGTCCACCATAGCCAGCACATCCCGTATGGCCCGGCTGCGCCCCACGATCTTGTGGACGCCGTAGCGGTCTTCCATCGCCTCCTGCAACAGGCGGTACTGCCGGTGCGTCCGGGCCAGTTCCGCGGCGTTGTGCAGGGAGAGCAGCAGCTCGTCATTGGAAAAAGGCTTGGTGATGTAGTCGAAGGCCCCGTATTTCATGACCTCCACGGCGCTTTCGATGGAGCCGAAAGCCGTCATGATCAGCACGGGGATGTAGGGCCAGGTCTTCTTGACCCGTTGCAGCACCTCCCGGCCGGAGACGCGGGGCATCTTCATGTCCGTCACCACCACGTCCACCTCGCTTTCCCCCAGAAAGGCCAGCGCGGTCTCCGGGTCGCTGATGGCGGTCACGGTATAGCCTTCGTCCTCCAGCAGGGTCTGCAGCACCAGCAGATAATTCTTTTCGTCGTCTATGATCAGGATATGCGATTTTTCGCTCATGCGTTCTCCTTGCTCGCCGCAGTGGCCGTTCCCTCGCTGGTGTGCCGCGGCTCGCAGCCATCCGTGAGGCTGGGGGCCGCGGGCAGGGCGACGGTGACCACCGCGCCGCCTTCTTCTCCGTTGGCCAGATGGAGCTGACCGCCGTGACTGGTGATGATGGACTGCACGATGGGCAGCCCCAGACCTGTCCCGTCATCCTTGGTGGTGAAGAAGGGGTCCAGCAGATTGGGCAGGATGGCCTCGTCGATGCCGGGGCCGCTGTCGTGGAACTCCAGGATGATCTCCCCCTGCTCGCGGCGGGCGCTTACCCGCATGACGCCGGGGCCGTTCATGGCCTGCTGGCCGTTGGTCAGGATATTGTAAAAGGCGCGGTAGAGGAGGTCCTTGTCGCCCAGGATGAGCAGCCCTTCAGGGGTGTGCCGCTCCAGCCGAACGCCGCAGCGGTTCCACTCCCCTTCCAGAAAGGCAAGCGCCTGATCCAGCACCAGATTGACGTCCACCAGATCCTGCCGGGGCTGCCGGGGTCGGGCGTAGTCCAGAAAATCGTTGACCGTCTGGGAAAGGCGCACGGATTCGTCATAAATGGCGTCAAGGATACGGCGGGTCCCGGCGTCCGCCTTGTCCGTCCGGCGCTGCAAAAGCTCGGCGCTGGAACGGATGATGCCCAGCGGGTTGCGGATCTCGTGGGCGATGCTGGCGATGACCCGGCCCATGCTGGCCAGCTTTTCATTGCTGTGCAGTTCGTTCTCCAGCTGGCGGTTACGGTTCATGCGTTCGGCGAGCACCCGCTCGGCGCGGTGGATGAGCATGAGCAGCAGGGCAAAGAGGATGACCGACGACAACAGGCACATCACTACGATGATGCCCTGGAAGGCGAGCACCTGCTCGTAGTCGCCGGTGATGTCCTGCGTCAGTTCCAGCGCCCCCATGAGCGGCGGATCGCCGCCGGCCTCCAGCGCCTCTCCCCGCAGGGGGCAGAGCAGGCGCAGGACGAAGGTCCCGCGTTTGAGGGGGATGTTGAACGGAGCCTGCCAGTCCGGGATGGCGGAAATGATCTCCACCTGTGCCGGGCCGCCGCGCAGGACCTCCTCCAGCCCTTCCGGGGCCAGTCCCGTGCGTCCGAGGTCTTCCTTGTTGGTGGAAAAAGCCACCAGACGGGAAAAGTCGTAGATCCGCAGCCGCTCTACCGGCAGGCCATGGATGACGGAACCGACCACCTCGCTGAGGTGCTCGTATTGCGAGGACTGGCGCAGGGCTATGCGCCCGTGGGCAAGGATGGTGGGCAGAGCGAAGCGCCGGAAGATCTGATGGTTGAGGTTGTCCGCCAGCAGGCGGGCGAATTCCTCCTGCTTGGTGAGCAGCGTCTGCCGCGCCGAGTTGGACATGAAGAAGGACAGCCCCAGGCTCGTCAGCAAAATGACCACGAGGGAGAGCCAGGAAAGCGTCCGCGCATAGCTGAGCGGCAGATCCGCCGCCGGTGCGCCGGCCGTCTCGCGGGGCTCCGACCGGGAACGGCCCAGCCATTCACGAAAACTGCGCATGCCGTCTTGCCCCGTCAGGCGCTGAACGGCTGACAGTCGCCGCCCTGCGCCAGAAAGTCCCGCATGGCCGCTGCCTCTTCATCCAGCCCCGGCGCGCCGAGACGGGCGTTGGCCAGCCGCTTGCCCAGCTCCACCGCGGGCTGATCCAGCGGATCAATGCCGTTGAGCCAGCCGGTCAGCAGGGTAGCCCCCTCCAGGAGCCCCATCAGCGCGCCCGCGGCCCTGGGCGTGGCTTCCGCCATATGCACATGCGTCAGCGGCAGCCCGCTGCGGCAAAGGGCCATGCGCGTGCCCAGCGCCTCGGCATCCAGCAGGCAGCCGAAGGGACGCCCCGCCAGCCACCGCCAGCGCTCCGGCATGTCCACCGGAAAATGCAGCCCCTTCCCGTCCGCCTGCCGCACATCGGCTCCCGGCCCGGTGAGGAAAAGACAAGCCTTGTTGCGCGGCCCGTCGAGGAACATCTGATTGATGGAATGCTGGTCCGTCACGCCCACCGCCGGCAGGGGCTGGCTGCCCGTGCCGCCCTTGCCGAGGCTTTCGGCCCAGAGCTGGGCGAACCATGCGCCGAAGGCGGCCCATTGCGGCAGGTAACAGAAAAAGATCAGCTGGTCGTAAGCGCAGCTTTCCAGCTCATGCGCCCAGCCCGCCAGTCGGAAGGCCGGATGCTCCGCCAATTCCCCGTCGCGTGCCGCCCGGATGAGGCTCTCGCCCTGGGCGGCCGCGCCGTCCAGCAGGGCCTGCCAGTCGATGCCCAGGAAGGCCGCGGGAACGAGCCCCACGGCGGACAGGGCGGAGTAGCGCCCTCCCAGATGGTCCGGCACTTCCAGCGACGGGAGGGCATACCGCCCGGCCTCTTCGCGCAAAAAACCCTGCCGGTCATCCGTGATCAGCAGCACATGTTCCCGCCAGGCCTCGCCCAGCGCGGCCCGCAGCCAGTCCCGCACCAGCAGGTATTGCGCCACGGTCTCGATGGTGCCGCCGGATTTGCTCACGCAGACCACGGCGGTCTCGGCGGGCGGGAGACGGTCAAGCCAGCGGGACAGGGTCGCTTCGCATACGTTGTCGGCTATCCAGAGGCTGGGCCCGTCATGGCCGGGTTCATCCTGCTGCGGCGCAAAGGCGCGCTGCAGGGCGCGCGCTCCCAGGGCCGAACCGCCGATGCCCAGCAGGAGCATGTGTCGCCGGGCCTTCAGACGAGGCAGCAGGGGAGGCAGTTCCCGCTCCAGGCGCTGCCGGAACGGCAGATCGAGGAACGGCAGATGCCCCTGCTCCACCTCGGCGGCAAGGCGGGCAGCCAGCCCGGCAGCCTGCGCGCGCGGCCGCAGCAGCACCTCAGCCGTCAGCCGGCCGGCTGCCGCATGAGACCAGTCCAGATAGTGTGTCATATGTGCTTCTCCCTTACTCTTCTCTCCGCCAGCCTTGCGGCATGTGGACACCCTGCCGTGCGGAGGGCCCGGCGGCCGCCGTCAGTCAAATAGGCTCAGCGGTCTGGGGGCAAAAAAACGCTGCCGGACCTCCCGGTACGTCTGCGGCCTGACGCCGAAACGCCAACGCCACAGCGGGCAGGTCTCACGGGCGGCGCACTGGCGCACTTCCCGCCTGCCGCCGGCGCAGGCCAGACATTGCCGCCGGATCTCACGCATGGCGCGCCGGGGCGCTTCCGGGCCGCACCAAAGATCCTGCGTGCCGGGCTGGGCCGCGGCCATGCGCCACTGCCACAACGGGCAGGCCGTATCGGCGCATTCCCGTACGCCCTTGGGCGAGTCTCCCTGACAATCAAGGCAAAATCGTCTGATGGACGCTATACTGCCGCCGCCTGCCATGCTTTCCCCTTGTCCTTCCGTTCCCCTGCGACGGCCTGCGTCATCGCGGCTGGATGCCGCCCGTGCTGCCGGACGCGCCGCCCGCCGCAACGCCGCCGTCTCTCATGCCGCGCCGCGGCAGGCCGTCACCCTTCCGCACGGACGCCCGAAAACGTCCAGCCGTTCGCGGAGGGCTTGCCCGGGCACGCTATCCGGCGGCCCCGCAGCACTTCTTGTACTTCTTGCCGCTGCCACAGGGGCAGGGATCATTGCGCCCGACCTTGGGTTCCACCCGGCGGTAGGCCTTCGGCCGGCGCGCTTCCCCGTCCACATAGTAGAGCCTGCCGTCCTTGCGGGCAAAGAAGCTGCGCTCCCCGATCTGGCGGGTCACGCCTTCCAGCTCATAGTAGGCGTAGAATTCGGCCACATCATACAGTTCGCCATTGGGGCCCGCGGGCACCTGCTCCTGACAGGGGCCCATGTCCAGCCGCAGCCAGTGCACGCCGTGCGTCTGCTCCTCAAGCTTTTCGATGGAGATATCCTCCCGGTAGTCCGGATGGGTCGTTTCTACCACGTAGGCGAAGTTGCCAAGAGCGTAAGCCGCATACCGGGAGCGCACAAGACGTTCGGCCGTATCGGCCTGCTCCGTACCATCCAGAAAGGGACCACAGCAGGCAGCCAGTTCTCGGCCGCTGCCGCAGGGACAAAGTTGGGACATGCCAGTATCCTTTGCTGAAGTAACCACAGAATCTTCCAGTTAGGCCATGTTAGCCCAGAGCGCCTCATCCCGCAAGCCATCTGCCGTCTCTCCCCCGCGAAGGGCCCTTTTGCCGGACTTTACCTTGCGCAGGCCTGGTGCTAGGGTGTTATCTTCTTATTCCACCCCCAACATGCGGCGCGATCACGCTCCGTCGCGCATGCCGCCCGCCCCCGGCTGGGGCCCGACGGCTGACAGAGGTAGTCATGCCTTTTCGCCCCAATCGTCCACGTGACTTTTCCGGCCAGCAGCCCCAGGAAAAACTGCTCAGCCGGGATTTCATCCTCCTGTTCTGCATGTCCATGTGCTGCAACAGCTACCTTGCCGTGTTCTATTGCTTTGAACAATGGCTGGAAGGTCTTGCCGTAAGCCCCAACTGGCGCGGCATCCTGCTTGCCAGTCTGGCTGCCATGGTGCTGCTGTTCCGGCCCGTGGCCAGCGTGGTCTTCCTCAAGCGCAACAAGCTGCCGCCGCTGCTCTGTACCATCATTCTCTCCAGCTGCGTCATGCTGGCCTATCCGCTGGTGCCCAAGGAACATGTGGTCGGCATGGTCTGGGCGCTGCGCATCGTGCAGGGCATCTCCTTGGCCGTCTATTCCTGCTGCGTGGTGGCCGTCATGGTGAGCTGCATCCCCAAGGGCCAGAGCGCCCGCGGCTTTGCCCTCTTTTCCCTGACCACGCTCTTGCCGTATTCCATCATCCCCGCCGTGGGCGAGCGCGTCCTTCCCCTGCTGGGCGGCGAGCCCTACCTCTTTGCCGCCATGGCCATGCTGGGCATCCCCGCGCTCTGCATGCTGCTGCCGCTGGCCCCCAAGCTGCGCGCCTCGGAGATCCCCCCGGCGGAAGCCGAGCAGCTCACCGCCCGCAAGCTCATCCACGCGGCCAGTCACTCGGGGCTCGCCTTCATCTACCTGGGCTGCCTGACCTTCAGCATCATGGTGAGTCTGGCCATCTATTTCATCAAGGGCCTGAGCGTAGAGACCGGAGCGCGCCCCGAATGGTTCTTCCTGACCTACACCATCACCATGATCCTCATCCGTCTGTTCGGAGGGCATCTGCTGGATACGCTGCCCCGCTACCGCGTGGTGCCCATCTGTGCGCTGACCCTTGTCTGCTGCCTGCTGGGCCTTGCCTGGGCCCCGCGCAGCCTGTTCATCCCCTGCGCCTGCTTCTACGGCATCAGCCTGGGCCTGCTCTATCCCCTGCTGGCCGCCACCGTCTACGACCGCTCCACCCCGGAGACCCGCTCCATCAACTCCAACGTCATGATGCTGACCTTTGACGCCAGCGGCATGATCGGCCCCCTGCTGGGCGGGGCCGTGGTCAATGCGGGCTGGGGCTATCGCGGCGTCTTCAGCACCGCCGCGGTGCTTGTCGCCGCCTGCGGCGCCTGCATGGTGCTGGACAGACTGCGTCTTGCCTGGTGGGAGCACAAGGACAAGCGGCGGCTCCTCCGCTCCTGGGAACGCTAGAGACAGAACGAGTCATGCTTTTTGAGGGGGGAGAGATCCCCCCTTTCGTTTTGCCGTCGGTCCCCCCAAGGCCTTGCCCGCGATGCGGAACGCTCTTCTCGCGCCCCTTCCCTCCCCAGCCCGCATCCTGCTCAGGGAAACGAGGAGAGGAACGCCAGCCGGCAGGCAACGGCGGGCTTTTGACGACCTTCCGCCAGCCATATTGCTCACCCCCCTCTCCACAGGCTGCATACAGGGCGCAGGCCGCCGTCAGCCTTTTGGCATCCCTCAAAAAATTTCCATCAACATGTTTATTTTACTGAATTTAATCAACATGGCCCCCATATTGCATATTGCAAGACAACAAGATGGCACGCAGCACGTGCCCGAGGGAGGTGTCCATGTTTTTTCTGCTTGGTGGCAATAATGAAAAAAAGGCCCGCAAGGCTGAACGGAAGCAGCATCGCAAGATGGGCGAGATGACGGATCGGGCGCGTGAGATCTTCATGGCCGGACGCTTCCCCGTGGTGACGACGGACGAAGTGGAAGGACGCCGCATCGCCAAGGTGCTTGGCCTGGTCTGCTGCCGCGGCTTTGACTCCGAAGAAGCCTTTTTCGGCATGGCCTGCCGGGCCATGAACAAGGGCGCACAGGCCATCGTGGGCTACAATGAAAACGTGGCCTTCCATCCTGACGGCAGCAAATATTTTTCCTGCTACGGCACGGCCGTCATGTTCGAATATGACCCCAATGATCGTGATGGTCTGCCGCTCATGCTGCAGCAGCGTTTTCGCTCCCTCCAGGATGAAGGACGTCTGGACGAGGATATCCTCTAGTTTCGCGTCATCCTGACATGCTGTCCGAAATGCCCCCCAGTTTTTCGGACAGCATGCTCCTCAGCCCCCAGAAAAGCAGACGACGGATTTTGTAGACGTCTGGTCTTTTTTGCTTGCCAAAAAATATTTTCTGGGCTAGGTTGATTTCAAGGAGTGATAACGCCGCTCCCGATCTTGATGTGGGCTCCGATTGGCGGAGCTGGGTTTCCCTCCCATTAAACGGCCCAACACATCGGAAAACCCCGCCTTGGCGGGGTTTTTTCCTGTTCCCTTCCTTTCATATCCCGATCCATCTTGTCTGCTGCCGAAGGCCGGATACGACGCTCGCGAACCTGCCCTGTGACATATCCGTCAGGAGCCGGATCTTTCCGTGCGCCCGCGCGTCATCCCAGCGTGCCGGGGTGCAGAAAAACGCCCCACGCCGTACTTCGGCCAAAGCCGGGGTGCCATAACCAGGCAGGATGCCGCCGGGCCGCGACGCCGCAAGCCCGCTTGTCTCAGCAGTTTTTTTCCGGAGAGCAGCCGGTCTCAGGATAGGTGACATGGGCCAGCGCCAGGCCCTGAGGCGGCGCGGTCGGAGATGGCAGCGCCTGCCGGTCGCAGGCTGACAGGATGGCGGGGATGGCCTCGGGCGACAACCTGCCCGTACCGCAGGCCACCAGCAGACCGGCGATATTCCGGACCATCTGCTTGAGGAATCCGTTGGCCGTGATGCGCAGACGCAGGCGCGGCAGATGCGACGGCAGGAACTCCTCGGCAGGGCATTCCACCAGCTCGCCCGCCAGTATCCGCCGCACCGTCCCTTCCAGCGGCGTGCCCGCATTTTGCAGACTGGCAAAGTCATGCTCGCCCAGCAGCAACTGCAGGGCCTCACGCATGGGTGACAGGGAGACAGGGCCGCAGGCCCAGACATAGGGAGCAAGGCGCGGCGGCACGAAGGCCCGATCCTGCCAGAAATCGTAAACGTACGTCTTGTGCAGGGCGTCCAGCCGCGCATGGAAACGCGGATGCGCCTCTTCTGCCGACAGCACACGGATATCCGGCGGCAAAAGACTGTTGAGGGCATGCCGCCACGGCAACCCCGCCCGGCTGTCGGGCACGTCCACATGCGCCACCTGACCGTGTGCATGCACGCCCGCATCCGTGCGGCCGGAGCCGAACAATCTCACCGGACAGGCGCAAAGGCGGCCAAGCGCCTTCTCACCTTCTCCCTGAATGGTGAGCGGGGCCTTGGCCGCCTCCTGAATCTGCCATCCGCTGTACCGACTGCCGTCATAGGCCAGCAGAAGCCGCAGGCGCATCGCTAGGGCGTCCTCATGCGGGTGATGATCTCCGTGAACTTGGCGGTCTTTTCCGGATTGGTATAGGTCAGGATCTCGCCGGACTGCTTGGGAGCCATGCCGGAAAGGATGCGCACGGCCACGCGCTCGTCCATGTTCTCCAGCGCCTTGGCGGCCACGCGGGGCTTCATGTTGGCATACATCTGGATGAGCGAGCGAACTTTCTGATCCTCAAGGGAACGCGCATCGCGGATGAGCTCCTGCATGCGCTTTTCCGCGCCTTCCAGCTCCTTGAGGCGCTGATCCATCTG
Source organism: Candidatus Desulfovibrio gallistercoris (assembly GCA_019118745.1). Classification (GTDB taxonomy): domain Bacteria; phylum Desulfobacterota; class Desulfovibrionia; order Desulfovibrionales; family Desulfovibrionaceae; genus Desulfovibrio; species Desulfovibrio gallistercoris. The sequence continues at coordinate 15,519 of DWYJ01000013.1, forward strand.
CTGGCGCAGCACGAGCATATCCTGCTCCTGACGGGCCAGATCCTGCGCCTTTTCGTTGGGATCGTCCGGCAGGGTCATGGGCCGGATGGTGGGCGCGGGCGCACGGGCGATATCCGAGGGGGCTTCCGGCAGGGGCGGCAGATCCGCCGCATTGGGCCGCTGGGCCTGCGCCCGTCCGGAGGCGATGTCTTCGCCACGAGGGATGTTGGGCGGGATGGCCGGAGCTCCCGGCATGACGGTGGCGTTCTGCTGGGCCGCGGGCGCAAAGGTGGTGTTGCCCACACGCTCGGCCACGGACGGCACGGGCATGTCCTGCGCCGCGGCATGGGCCGCCTTGACGCTGCCCAGCCGGGGGATGGGCAGATTGCTCAGGCCCAGCATATCCATGATGCCTTCTTCACGCGGGCGCGCATTCCGGGCCAGCCCGGCTTCCAGCAAGGGCGGTTCGGCCAGTTTGGGCGCACGGACGAAGGGGCTGTCCGCGCTGGGGATGATCCCCCCTTCCGCATCATCCTGCGCCGCCGCCACGGACGTAGCCGTAGCCGCGCTGTCGTCAAGCCCGGAAGAGATGGTGGACGGGCGTGCGGCAGGCCGCGCCTCGGCGGCCAGTCTGGCGGCTTCGGCCCCTTGCGGCTCCTTGCCCTTTTCCGGCGAGCCTTCCGCGGTCTCGGCCGCTTTCTGCTTTGCCGCGGCGAGCGCTTCGGGTACGGCATCTTCCGGATTCGCTTCCGTGTCCGCCTCGCCGGCGGAGGCGGTCATTTCCTGCGCGGCGTCATCTTCGAGCCGGATATCCGCCTGGGCGACATCCCTGACGTCCTCGTGCACCTTGCCCCAGTCCACATCCAGCAGCAGCGCGCCGAAAAGACAGAGCTTGAAGACGCACAGCAGCGCCAGCAGGCGGTACAGCTTAAAAAGTCGGAGCCTTGTAACGGAGTGTGGCGATTTCGTCATTGAAGCGCTGCTCCTTCATGCGCTCATCGTGCATATAATGTTGCTTCTGGCGTTCCTTGAGCTTGTCGAGGATCTTGCGGTCCATAGCCCGCTGCGCCAGTATCCTGCGGGATTCTTCCACCATGTTTTCCGCAGCGCGAAGCTGCACCGCCGTGGCGGCCATATCGGCCTTGAGTCCCTTCACAAAATGTTCCAGCAGCCAGCGTTCCCCGGCGTTGTTCGGGGGGTGGGTGTACAGGCGCTCTTCCTGCTCCAGCAGATCCTTGCGGATGATCTCCAGCCGGGAGCGAAGTTCATTGCGCTGCTGTTCGGCCTTGGCCAGCCTGACCTTGGCCTCTTCTTCCAGTTGCTCGCGGTAATCGAGCACCTTCTGCATGCTGAAATGAAAGGGCATGGGCGCCTTCTTTTTGACGGTATCAAAGCACGTCCATACCTCATGCAAAATACGTGCAAACGCAAAAATCCGCCGCACGCGCCGCCGGCGGCTGCCGGTCAGCGGCCGGCCGTCTGGAAGGGCGCGGCATGGTTGACCGGCCCGCAGCCCTTGCCCGGCGCGTAGCTCGTACGCAAAGCCAGGTTGAGGTATTCCTGCGCATGCTTCACGGCCACGGACAGCGGCTCGCCCTTGCCCAGGCCCGTAGCGATGGCGGCGGAAAGGGTGCAGCCCGTGCCGTGGTTGTTCTCCGTCTCCACCTTGGGCTGCGGGAGCGTTTTGGGGGCTTCACCCTTCACGAGCAGGCAATCCGTCACCACGACGGAGCTTTCCATGTGTCCGCCCTTGATGAGGACGGCGCGGGCCCCCATGTCCAGCAGCTTCTCCCCGACGGCAAAAGCGTCGTCAATGGACCGGATGGTCATGCCGGTCAGAGCCTCGGCCTCGGGGCGGTTGGGCGTCAGGAGGGTGCTTAGAGGGATCATCTCCTCCTTGAGGGCGGCGATGGCGTCTTCCTGCAGCAGCGGGCTGCCGCTCTGGCTGACGGAAACAGGGTCCACCACCAGCGGGAAGGCCACTTTGCGCAGCTCGGCGGCCAGGGCGCGGATGATCCCCGCCGAGAAAAGCATGCCCGTCTTGGCGGCCGCCACGGGGAAGCCCTCCAGCACGGTACGCAGCTGCAATACGGCGAATTCCGGTTCCGGCGCATGGATGCCCCGCACGCCCTGCCCGTTCTGGGCCGTCAGCGCGGTGATGACGCTCATGCCGTAGCCGCCGAGGGCCATGATGGTCTTGAGATCGGCCTGGATGCCGGCCCCGCCGCCGGAATCGGATCCGGCAATGGTAAGGATGTTCGGTGGCTGCAACATGAGAAAGGCTCCTTTGTCTTCGTCGGCGTCGCCTGATCGGAACAGGCCCCGCAATATGCTAAACGGAAAAAGGCGGGCTAACTATAGCCCGCCCCTTGTCGATGCGCAATCCCGCCGCAGGCGGAAACTAAACGCTGTCTATGTCCGGCGCGCCTTCGATGGGCTTGCGCGCCAGCGCAAGGAAGGCCACCAGAGCCACCGCGGCGCAGATGATGCCGATGGTGTCGGCCGTGCCGATGGCCATGCCGAAGCCCATGTTCGGCTCAAAGCAGATGTAGGAGATGCAGACCGAGGTCATGAAGACCGCGGGCACGGTGCAGATCCAGTGCAGACGGTGCTTGCGGTAGAGGTAGGCCGCCGCCGCCCAGAGCACGATGGCCGCCAGCGCCTGGTTGGCGAAGCCGAAGTAGCGCCAGATGATGTTGAAGTCCACATTGGCCAGGATGATGCCGATGATGAAGATGGGCACCGCGATGCTCAGGCGGGCGGTCACGGACCGCTGCTGGAAGTTGAACACTTCCGCGATGGTCAGGCGCGCGGCGCGGAAGGCCGTGTCGCCGGAGGTCACCGGCAGGGCCACCACGCCGAGGATGGCCAGCACGCCGCCGAACGAACCCATGAGAGCAAGGGAGGACTCGGTGACCACGTTGCCGGGGCCGCCGGCCTTCAGGGCCGCATTAAGCAGTTCGGGGCTCTGGTAGAAGGTCATGCCCACCGTGGCCCAGACAAGGCCGATAAGGCCTTCGGCCACCATGCCGCCGTAAAAGACCGCCCGACCCTGCCGCTCGTTGGCAAGACAGCGGGACATGAGGGGCGACTGCGTGGCATGGAAGCCGGAAAGCGCGCCGCAGGCGATGGTGATGAAGACCAGCGGATAGATCGGCAGGCCGTCAGGATTGGGGTTGCGCCATTCCAGCCAGCTGTAGAATTCCTTGCCGGAGACGAACATGCCCACGGTCATGCCCACGGCCATGATAATGAGCACCGCCCCGAAAATGGGGTAGAGACGCCCGATGATCTTGTCGATGGGCAGGATGGTGGCCAGGAAGTAGTACACGAAGATCACCGCGATCCAGAAAGTGAGATTGAGGGATTCCGGCGTCAGCTTGGCCAGCAGGCCGGCCGGGGCCGCCACGAAGACCACCCCCACCAGCAGGAGCAGCACCACGGAAAAGACGCGCATGATGTTCTTGGCGATGTTGCCGAGGTTGTAGCCCACGATGGTGGGCACGTTGGCCCCGCCGTAGCGCAGCGACAGCATGCCGGAAAAATAGTCATGCACGGCGCCGGCAAAAATGGTGCCGATAACGATCCAGATCAGCGCGGACGGCCCGTAGAGCGCCCCCAGGATGGGCCCGAACACCGGCCCCACGCCAGCGATGTTCAACAACTGGATGAGCCAGACTTTCCACATGGGCATTTCCACATAGTCCACGCCGTCGGCCATGGTCTGGGCCGGCGTGGGGCGTTTGGGATCGGCCCCGAAGATTTTGGTGACCAGCGTCCCGTAAACGACGTAGCCGACGATGAGCGCCACCACGGCAAGGATAAAGTACATGAATGTGGGCATACGAGGCCTCCCGGAGCAAAAGTTTGCCGCAACAAGCCGGAAAAACGACGTTTGCAGCTTATCGAGAACGGTTCTCCATTAGCACGGCCCCCCGCATACGTCAAGACGGGCCGTGCCGTAGCCTTCCCTGCTTGCCGGGACGGCTTGAGGAAAATCACTTCACAGCGTACGGGAGCAGTGCTAGGGTGCAGGACGCATGACCGTGCCGTTCTGCCCGGAAGAACAGCCACGGCCATTTCCCGGCCACTTCCCGTTTGTCCGCCGCTTTGGCGGCTCCCTCCCCTGCGGGAAGCCGGTCCGCCGTCTGACGGCGGCTGCGCCTGTCCGGGCATCTGCCGCCCCTCCTACACAAGGATCTATCCCCATGAAAACGGAACGTCGTACGCTCCCCGCGACAGATATCAGCGAACTGCCCAAACCGCGCCCCGGCCGCAGCGGCTTCCGGCTGGGCCTGCTGGCCGTGCTGGCCCTTCTTGTGGTATCGGCCGCCGCCTACTGGCTGACGCGCGATGACGAGACACGGGAGGCCCTGCGCAAGCAGGCCGTCACCGCCATCGACAAGGCCACGGAAGGTACGCCCCTCGCCGGCGTCAGCACCATTTTGACGCCGCCGCCCCCGCCGCCTCCGCCCTCCGTGCTCAACCCGCCCACCGCGCCCGGCACCCTTTCCGGCCCGGTCGTGCAGGGCGCCACAGGCACGCCGGTGGATACCTCCATGATGCCGGGAGCGCCGCAGGACGGCGGTCCGCAGGTCGTCGCCCCCAAGGTGGTGGAGGATACCCGCGTCCGCTTCGGCTTCGTGGACGATCTGGCCGCCTATCTTGTGGAGAGCTACACCCCCGGTGCGCGCGGCGGCAGTCTGACCATCAGCCCGCAGAGCCTCAACAGCCGTTACGGCGTCAACCTGACCGGCCTGGACGGCGGCGCGCAAGGCGGACGGGAAGGCGTGCTGCATTACGCCTTCCATCCCACCATGCTGCACGGTCTCTACAATCTCTACGTGGAGCGCTTCCTTGAAGCGGTCACCCTGGAAAGCCAGCTGCCCCACAAGGGCCGCACCCTGACTCAGGCCCAGGCCCGGCAGATGTACATGGTCTTTGCCGGCCGGCTGGTGACCACGGCCGCAGCCCTCGACGCCATCCTGAAAGTGCCCGATCTGCGCGCCCAGCTCGATCTGCTCCAGGCCAAGGCGGACGCGGTGCGCGATATCGGCGGCCAGATGACCGGCGCCGTCTACGAACTCGACAACCAGCGCCAGCAGGGAGCCACGGAAGCCGAACTCGCCGCCGCCCAGCTGGCGGTGGACAGCCTCGGCACCCGCTACCGCAAGGCCGTGGACGAACAGGCGGCCGTGCGGCGCGACCTCGTCAACAGCGTCCGCACGCACGGCGCGCAGGGCATGGACGAGGACACCGTCCTGTTCATGGCCCGCTGGGTCGACCGTCGCCTGCGGCAGAATCCCGACGCCCAGGCCGCCGTCCAGGCGGGCATCGGCATCCTGCGCGATCTGGGACGGCGCTTTGCTCAGGGCGGCGCCAGCGGCGTTCTGGTGCAGCCCCGTCCGGCGGCTCCCCAGCAGCCTGCCCAGCCCGCACAAGCCCCCGCCGGTGCCGCTCCGGCCGCAGCCGCTCCCCCGCAGGCCGCCCAGGGGGCTCCCGCCCTGCCCGCCGCATCCCAGCTGCCCGCCCGTCAGGCCCGACGCGCTCCCCTCGGTTCCCCGGATTACCGGCCGCCGCAGCCCGCCCCGGCACCGACGCCGCAGACGCCGCCCCTGCCGCCCTCGGAAGAAGCCGTCACCCCACCGCTGCGGGTGCCGCCCGCCGTCTCGTCCCCGGACGGGCAACCGAGGTGATGCCATGCGCCGCCGTCCCTCATCCCTTCTTTTGCTGCTGCCCGCGCTGCTGGCCTGTCTCCTGCTCCTGCCGCAGGCCACATCCGCGGCGGACAGCCCCCAGGCCTGCCTCGAAGCCGTCGCTCAGGCCATCGCCGAAGGCGACATGACCGCCTTCGAGCAGCATGTGGACGTGGACGGCATCCTGACCACCGTTGTGGACAAGCTCTTTGTGGAGGCCCGCCGCCCGGAAAATGCCGGCAAGCTGCCGCCCATGCTCAACATCATGTTCTCAGGCGCAGCCCTGGCCGACGGCGGCGGTCGCGTGCGCAAGATGCTGCGCGGAGAGGCCCGGGCCTTCCTCCGTAACGGCATCGTGTCCGGCGCTTTTGCCGGACGCGCCCCGTCGCAGGATTTTCGCTCCGAAGGCCTCATCGCCCCTCTCTTTGACGATGCCTCTCTGGGCCGCAAGGAGATCCACGGCATAGGTAAGGCCAGCCCTCGCAAAGACGGCGGCTGGAACCTCCCCTTCCGCGTCTTCGATGCGGGCAACGGCAACGACTATCACGTCGTCGGCCGCTTTGCCCGCAAGGATGGCCGCGTGATGCTCACCGGCATAGACAATCTGGACGAACTCTTCACCCGCATCGCCGCCGAGGCCGCCGCGCTGGAAGAATAGCCGGGCGGGTGGCGGTTTTCTGTTTTTTCTTTTTTGCGGGGGAAAGGAGGGAGCTTTTTGCAAAAAGCTCCCTCCTTTCCCCCGCGCCCCCTTTCCTCCCGCAAAAAATCTTGCCGGGCGGATGACAAAGATCTGTTCCTCCGTATCTCTCCCCTGCCCGCCAGTCCCCCGGCAGCATGAAAAAAAAGCGTCTCCCCTCGTCGGGAAACGCTTTTCATATCCTCTTGCCGTCGCAACTTTTCAGCCATATGTCCAAAGGGCACTCATCGCAGGAAAGCCGCCACAAGCCCGAGTCCTTCCATCCTCCCCGATAGAGCATTTTCAGTTTGAAACGCTTTGCGTTTCAAACCATACGGCCTGGCGTTTCGCGGAAAAAACGCTGTTTTTCCGCTTGGTTTTGGCCGGGCGGCGCTGTACCGCCGCCTCGCATTTTGCCTTTTTTCAAAGGCAAAATGCTCTAAAGCGCGCCGGGGAGGGGATGGGGGGCGTGGGGGGAAGGGGGACCC
>DWYJ01000014.1 GCA_019118745.1 Candidatus Desulfovibrio gallistercoris
GGGGGGTCTGGGGGGAGGGGAACCCCCTCCTGCGCGAGGCGAGGGGGTTCCCCTCCCCCCAGCAGACCGTCCACATCGCCTGCTGTCCGCTGCCCGCGAGGGACAGCGCCTGCCGGGAACTGACGGCCCTGCTTTCGGCGGAGCTCTCTCCGCTGCTCTCGTCCGCCCAGCGGGCGCATCTGACAGCCTTCCGACAAACGCGCGCCGCCTGTTCCCGCTGGCTGTCGCGGCTGGCGCTGGCCGCCTGCCTCAGGGGGGCGGGGGCCGCGCCGGAACTCTGGCTGCCTTTTTTGGGACGCCGGGACAGCGGCGCCCCCTGCCTGCCGGACTGGTCCGTCTCCTTCAGCCACAGCGGCAAGGCGGCCTTTGCCGCCCTGCTGCCCGCCACGGCGGAAAACGCTTGCCTTGGGCTGGATGCTGAAGATCTTGCCGGCCCGCCGCCAGCAGATACGGCCTTTGCGCCTGACGGGCTGCCGCGCGGCGTCTCTCTGCCCGCAGCGGAAGCCCTGCGGCGCTGGACCCTCAAGGAAAGCCTCGTCAAGGCGACGGGGACGGGGCTGATCTGCCCGCCCGGCAACATCCCTAACGGCCGCCACGGTCAACGCCGGGGCTGCCTGCACTGGCAGGGAAGGACGCTTTTCTGGCAGACGCTGCCCCTGCCGGAGCACTGGCTCGCCCTGACGGCCACGCGACCGCTGCGGCCCGTATTTCGCCTCCTGCCGCTGAGGGGGGTGGCGTAACGACTTCGCACAACGCCGCTCGCATGGACGCCGCCTCTTGCCAGCGGGCCGTATTTGCGGCACTCTGCGCCCATGCCGCGTTTTCACCTCGTCACGCTTTTTCCCGAATTTTTCCGTTCGCCGCTGGAGGCCGGTCTCATGGGCCGGGCCCGGCAGGCGGGCCTCGTGACCTGCACCCTGCACGACCCGCGCGCGTTCAGCACGGACAAGCACCGCCATGTGGACGATCGTCCGTATGGCGGCGGCCCCGGCATGGTCATGCAGGGGGAGCCGGTGGCCGCGGCCCTGCGGTCGATCCCCACGCCGGGACGCATGCTGCTCATGTCGCCGGGGGGACGCCCCCTTACGCAGGCCCTGGCGCGGGAGCTGGCGCAGGAAGAGGACATCACCCTCATCTGCGGCCGCTATGAAGGGCTGGACGCTCGCCTGAACGATCTTTTCCCTCTTGAGCCGGTCAGCGTGGGCGAGGCCGTGCTCAACGGCGGGGAATGCGCGGCGCTGGCCGTGTTGGAAGCCGTGGCCCGTCTCATGCCGGGCTACATGGGCAAGGAGGAGTCCGGCGAGGACGAGAGTTTTTCCCACGGGCTGCTGGAATACCCGCACTACACGCGCCCGGAGATGCTGGAGGGCCTGCCCGTGCCGGACGTGCTGCGCAGCGGGGACCATATCCGCATCGCCCGCTGGCGGCGCGAAGAATCCTTGAAGGCCACCCTGCGCCAGCGTCCCGACCTGCTGGCGGAAGCGCCGCTGACGCGCGAGGACGCGGCTTTTCTGGGCAGTTTGCCGCGCGAGCGGGCCGGACGCAATCTCTCCTTTTGCCTGCTGCATCATCCGGTCATGCTGGACGCGAAAAATTCCGGCACTTCTTCTTTGACAAATCTGGACATTCACGATATAGCCCGGATTTCGCGCAGCTATGCAATGGGACCGTTCTTTGCGGTCACGCCGCTGGAAGAGCAGCGGGAGCTGCTGCGGGCCATCCTGCGCCACTGGACGGATGAACAGGGGCGCAAGAGCCACAGCGACAGAGCGCGCGCTCTGGACATGGTGCGGCCCGCCGCCTCGCTGGACGAGGCGCTGCGGCAACGGGAAGAGGAATGCGGCGTGCGGCCTCTGCTGCTGACCAGCTCGGCAGCCTGGCCGGACAAAAAAAGCCGCCTCCCCCTGCTGACCCCGCATCAGGTGCGGGAGGCATGCCGCCGCGGCCCGGTCATGCTCTGTCTGGGAACGGCGCGCGGCCTGGCCCCGGAAGTGCTGGCCCGCAGTGACGGCATGGTGCGCCCCGTGCGTTTTTTGAGCGACAACCACCTTTCGGTGCGAAGCGCGGCCGCCATACTGGCCGACAGGATTCTGGGCGACTACGACTAGCCCTCAGTTTTTTACCGGCGGCCGGCGCGGCTGCGGATATCTAAGGAGTAGAGGCATGGATATCATCAAGAAGATCGAAATGGAAAATATGCGCATGGATATGCCCGCGTTTCGCTCCGGCGACACGGTCAAGGTGCACCTGCGCATCGTCGAAGGCGAAAAGGAACGCATCCAGGTGTTCCAGGGCAATGTGATCCGTCTGCAGCGCGGCACCACCGGCGCGACCTTCACGGTCCGCAAGGTGTCTGACGGCGTGGGCGTGGAACGCATCTTCCCCCTGCACTCCCCCTTCATCGACCATGTGGAAGTGGTCACGCAGGGCCGCGTGCGCCGCAGCCGCCTGTACTACCTGCGCGCCCTCAAGGGCAAGGCGGCCCGCATCAAGCCCCGCGGCCGCTTCTGATCGCGGACGCTTCCCGTTTCGGGAGATGCCGGCATTTCACCTCACCCGGACTTCTGACGGAAGACCGGGTGAGGTTCTCGTGTTTGTGGCGTGGAGAAAGAAAACTCTTCTCCGCCATGCCCCGGCTGTTGCCGTCAGACGACAGGATGATGCGGCACAGCGCCGCCCCGCCGCGCACAGCCTGGCGCATGCCGCCGTTTTTACCGTTCCGGCAGAGAGGAAGCCTCATGTCCCGCACTGATCCCCCGTCCCTGTCCTCGCCCGCCGTCTCCGGTAGGCAGATGGATCGTCAGGGCCTGCTGCCGGGCCTTGCCGCCCCGGCGGCGTCCGGTCTCATCGCCGGCGTGGACGAGGCCGGGCGCGGCTGTCTTGCCGGGCCCGTGGTGGCGGCGGCCGTCATCCTGCCGGAGACGGCGCAACTGCCGGGACTGGCCGACTCCAAGGCGCTCAGCGAACGGCAGCGCGATGCGCTGGCCCCGCTCATCCGCAGTACGGCGATCGCCTGGGGACTGGGCATGGTCTGGCCGCGCCGCATCGACGCCATCAACATCCTGCAAGCCACCTTCGAGGCCATGTCCCGCGCCATCGCCTGTCTGGCCCGCCACACCGCTCTGCCGGAGCTGCTGCTCATCGACGGCAACAAGACCCTGCCGCCGGAAGTGCTGCGCCGGTCCCTGTCGCGGTGGGGACTCGCGCCGTCCGCCCTGCCCCGGCAACAGGCCATCGTGCACGGCGACGCCACGGAAGCGGCCATCTCGGCGGCTTCCATTCTGGCCAAGACCCAGCGGGACAAGCTCATGACCGCGCTGGACCGGCGCTGGCCCGTCTACGGCTTTGCCCGCCACAAGGGCTATGGCACGGTCGACCATTACGCCGCGCTGCGGGCGCACGGGCCCTGCCCGCAGCACCGCCTGACCTTTCGCGGCGTCCTGCCGGAAACGCCTGCCGCCGCACGGACGGGGCAGAAGGCCGGACAGGGGAGCCTGCTGTGAAGCCCGGCGCGCCGCGACCCGGCGGCATCTTCGGCGGATTGGGCCGCTTGTTGCGGCGGCCGCGCGCCGTGCCGCGTCCCCGCCTTTCGCACGAATTTTCGGACAGCGAATTCACGGAAAACGAATTTGCCTTTGACGGCCGCGAACCGCTGCCCCCCTGGGACGGCGTGGCCGTCCCGCTGGAAGAGCTGCTGGACGCCTGCGAGGCGCGTATGGCCGCCCGGCGTGCGGCGGAAGCCGGAGACTGTCCGCCCGACGCCCTGCCGACCGAAGCCCCCACGGCAGGCGCTCCTGAAAAAACGGCGGAGCCGGCCGCTCAGGAGCCCCGGCACGCATGATCGCCCGGCTCCGGCAACTCTGCCGCCGTCTTGGCGCATCGGCCCCGGCAGCGTCCGCGTCCCAAGCCCGGCCGGAAAGCCTCGCGGAAAGACGCGCACGACTGGGACGGGAAGGCGAGGAGGCCGCCGCCCGCCTGCTGGCGGACAAGGGCTTTGCCATCCTGGCGCGCAACTGGCGGCAGGCCGGTCTGGAGCTGGACATCGTCTGCCGGGACGGCGGCACGCTGGTCTTCGTGGAGGTCAAGAGCCGCCGCGGCGACGGCCTGGCCCGGCCGGAAGACGCCATGACGCCGCGCAAGCGCCGCACCCTTGTACGGGCCGCGCGTGCCTGGCTGGCCGCGACTGAGGACTGGTCCAGCCCCTGCCGTTTCGACGTGGTGACCGTGACGGCCTGCGGCCCGAACTCTCTGCATCTGGAGCATATCCCCCATGCCTTTGCCCTCGACGACGCCGGGGCGGCTGTGGATCGTGGCCACGCCCCTTGGCAACCCTGGTGATTTCTCCCCCCGCGCGCGGGAGATCGTGCAACGTGCGGACGCCGTGCTCTGCGAGGACACGCGCCGCACGGGCCTGCTGTTCAGCCAATGCGGCCTGACGGCGCGGCGGCTGGTCAGCTTCCATGACCGCAACGAGCAGACCCGGCAGGAGGACGCCCTGCGTCGCCTGCGCGAAGGGGCGGAACTGGCGCTGGTCTCCGACGCGGGCACGCCGCTGGTGGTCGATCCTGGCTACCGGCTGGTGCGGGCCTGCCGGGCGGAGGGCATCCCCGTCTCTCCGGTGCCGGGCCCGTCCGCCCCCGTGGCGGCCCTGAGCGCGGCCGGGCTGCCGCCCCTGCCCTACACCTTCCTGGGCTTCCTGCCCCGTGACGATGCGGGCCGCCGTCAGACCCTCGCCGCCTTTGCCCGCACCCCCGGCTCCCTGGTCTTTTTTGAACGCAAGGACAGGCTCCAGGCCAGCCTTGCCGTGGCCGCGGCCCTGCTGGGCCCGCGCGAGGCGGCCATTTGCCGGGAATTGACCAAGACGCACGAGGAATTTATACTTTTCCGGCTGGAAAATCACGGCGACCTCCCTTCCGATCTGCTGGGCGAGGTGACGGTCATCCTCGGCCCGCCGGAAGGCGAGCTCCGTGCAAGCCCGGAAGAAGCCCGCGCCTGCCTGCGGCGTCTGGCCGATACGGCGAGGCGGCGCATCCGCCCGAAGGAGCTTGCGCGGCAGGCGCACGGCCTGCTGTCCGGCTGGAGCGTCAAGGAACTGTACGAGCTGCTGACGGATGGCGGGACCGAAGAGGATCTGGACGCGTGACCCCGGACCTGCCGCGCCCTGACGGGACATTTTCGCACGCCGCCGGGCGGCCGCCTGATCCCCGCCGGTGGCGCATGTCCAGCGCGTTGGGACAGACGCCGATTTTGTAAAAACGAACCACAGGCCCATTTGCGGGGACGGGACATGCCCGCCTGCCGCCATCTGCCGCCCGGCCGCCGGAGACGCCATGCTGCCCAGACGAACCGCCCTTGCCTGTCTTGCCCGGACCCTGCTTGTCAATGCGGGCGTCACGGCTCGCGGCATGCAGCTTGTGGGGCAGCTCTATGTGCTGGAGCCCGCCCTGCGCCACCTCTATCCCGATCAGGACAAACGCGCGGAGGCCATGTCGCGCTATCTGGTGCACAGCAATACCCATCCCTACATGCTGCCGTTTTACGTGGGGACGGTGCTTTCGCTGGAGAACCTCATAGCCGCCGGTTCCCTGCCCGGCTCCACGGTGCCCGTGGTGCGTCAGACCCTGGGCAGCACGCTCTCCGCCATCGGGGACGGTTTTTTCGAGGGCGCGCTGCTGCCCTGCTGGTCGCTGCTCTGCGTGGCCCTGCTGGCCGGCGACTGCATCGGTCTGGCCCTGCTGGTGACCGTGCTGCTCTTCCTGGCCCTGCTGGCCTTCCGCTGCTGTTCGTTCTTTTACGCCCTCAATCATGGCATGGCTGGGCTTGCGGGACTCAAGCGGCTCGATCTCATCAACTGGGCCGGACGCATCAAGTTCTGCAATGCGGGCCTCATCGCGGTCATCCTCTGGCAGCTCGCTCCGCGAGAGGCGCCGCTCTCGCCGTGGGATTTCGGCATCCTGAGCGTGGCGGCCGTGCTGGCGGCCGCCTGGGTCGTGGGCCGCTGGCGGCTGCCGCGTATCATTCTCTGGCTGGCGTTGCTCTGCACGCTGATTTTCATGGACGAACGCCTTTTGGGCGTATAAGATACGGTTGCCCCTCCTGCGAGGAGGACGCCACAGGACGGTGACACCATGAGCATGAGCATCGAGGAAACTCCGGAAGGCCTTGCCCTTCCCCTTACCCTGCGTCTGAAGGGGGGCCTGCATGCCCGTCCCGCGGCCCGTCTGGCGCAGGAGGCCCAGCGCTTCACGGCCGAGATCAGCCTGCGCAGCGATGATGCCAGCGCCGATGCCAAAAGCATGCTGGACATCCTTTCCCTGGCCCTGCCGGAAGAATCCCGCATCACCCTGCTGGCCAGCGGCGACGATGCCCGGCAGGCGCTGGAAGCCCTGGCCACCTGCCTTGACAGCCTGAGAGACTGATCATGGCGCGCGCTCTCCTTTTCGGAACCCCGGTCTCGCCCGGCATCGCCATCGGCGAATTGCGCTTCAAGCACAATACCCGCCTCATCGAACACCGCCGCATCAGCCCGCGCGAGATCGCCAAGGAACAGTCCATGCTGCGCGATGCGGCCTCCAGCGTGCGCGAGGCCCTGCGCGAGGCTATGGACAAGGTCCCCGAAGACATGGCCGAATACCGGGAGGTCATCGCCGCCCAGATCGAACTGGCCCGTGATCCCAAATTGCTGGACAAGGCGGGCAAGACCATCGAAAAGGACCTGATCTGCGCCTCGTGGGCGCTGGAAAACACGGTGGAAGAGCTGTGCGAGATCTTCCGCAGGATGGACAACCCCTACCTGCGGGACCGCGCGCAGGACATCCGCGCCGTGGGCCTGCGCCTGCGGGCCTGCCTTGCCGGGACGGAAAACGAGGAGATGGAGGCCGCCATACTGGCCGCCGAGGACCTTTCCCCGGCCGACGTCATGGAGATGGACTTCAAGGGCATCCAGGCCGTGGTCACGGCCGAGGGCGGGCCCACCTCCCACACGGCCATCCTTTCGCGCGGGCTGCACATCCCGGCCCTGGTGGGCGTGACCGGGCTGCTCAATACGGCCTTGCACGGGGATCGCGTCATCGTGGACGGCCTCAAGGGCTGCATCCTGCTCGACCCCGACGAGAAGGACGTCAAACAGTACGAGAGCCGCCGGGCGGAATACCGCGCCTGGGAAGACCGCACCCGCAAGGAGGCCCGCTGGCCCGCCGAGATGACCGACGGCGTGCGGGCCGCCGTGCAGGCCAATCTGGAGCGCCCCGAAGAAGTGGACGAACTGGCGGCCACCGGCGCGGACGGCGTCGGTCTTTACCGCACCGAATTCTCCTTCCTGCGGGAGGATCTGCCCGACGAGGAAGCCCTTTATGCGGAATACGCGGGCGTGGCGCGCAAGATAGCGCCCGAACGGGTGGTCTTCCGCACCCTGGACTGCGGCGCGGACAAGATGCTGCCCGCCCAGGAGGCCCTGCGCGAACCCAATCCCGCCCTGGGCCTGCGGGGCATCCGCTTCTGCCTGCGCCATCAGGGCATTTTCCGCACCCAGCTGCGGGCGCTCATGCGCGCGGGGGTGACGGGCAACATCGCCATCATGCTGCCCATGATCTCCGGCCGGGAGGAGATCCTCGCCGTCCGCCGCATCATGCAGGAGCTGCATCAGCAGTTGCAGGCCGAAGGCCGGCCCCACGCGGACAAACTGCCGCTGGGCATCATGGTGGAAACGCCGTCCGCGGTGCTCATCGCGGACACGCTGGCCAGGGAGTGCGACTTTTTCAGCATCGGCACCAATGACCTGATCCACTACCTCATCGCCATCGACCGCAACAACGCCCATGTGGCCCATCTGGCCGAGGCCCTGCACCCGGCCGTGGTCCGTTCCCTCAAGCGCGTCATCGACGCCGCCCACCGTGAGGGCATCGGCGTGTCCGTCTGCGGCGAACTGGCGGCCGACCCCTACGGTCTGGCCATCCTGCTGGGTATGGGCGTGGACTCGGTGTCCGCGTCGCCGCGCTTCATCTCCGGCATGAAGCACATGATCCGCCGTCTGGACGCCCGCTTCTGCGACGAGCTGGCCCACAGCGTCCTCATGAGCACGGACGTTTCCGTATCGCAGCGCATCCTGCGCGAACGCCTGCAGGCCGTTCTCGGCCCGGAACTCTCCTTCCACACCACAAGCATCCTTACCGAGAGCCGCCCATGAGCAAGAAGACTTCCCCCGCCTCCATCGCCGTCAACAAGAAGGCGCGCCACCTGTACGAACTCTCCGACTTCCTGGAAGTGGGGCTCAGCCTCACCGGCCCGGAGGTGAAGAGCCTGCGCGCCGGGCGCGTGAACTTTCTGGACAGCTACGTGGACTTCCGCAACGGCGAGGCCTTCGTGCTCTCCCTGCATATCGCCCCCTACGCCAATGCGGGTTATGTGCCGCAGGAGCCGGACCGCCCGCGCCGCCTGCTCATGCATGCCGCGGAGATCCGGCAGTACGCCGCCCGCGTGGAGCAGAAAGGCCTCACGGTCGTGCCGGTGAGCCTCTATTTCAAGCACGGCAAGATCAAGATGGAGATCGCGCTGGGCCGCGGCAAGAAACTCTTTGACCATCGGGAAAGCCTCAAGCGCCGCGCCGAAGAGCGCGACGCCGCCCGCGAACTCGCCTGACCGCCATGCGCCGTCCGCCGCTGCCGGCGCCCCCCATCCGCCAGCTCTATGTGCTCTGCTGGCTGCTGGGACTGCTGGCAGGGGCATGGCTCCTGCCCTGCCTCTTCCTGCTCGCCGTCCTCCTCGTCCTTGATCCGCGTCTTTTCCCCTGGCGTCATCCGGCCCGCGGCCTGACGGCCCTCCTGCTCTTTGCCGCGGGCTGGCTGCCTGTCCACCTCTATCTCACGCCGCCGCCCGCCCCGGCATGGCATACGTCCGCCCTTGCCGGCGCACCGGCCCGGGATCGCCCCCGCCTGTGCGGACGCATCCGCAGCGTGAGCGGCCTGCCGGACGACCGCCTGCGTATGCTGCTCGAAGACGTGCTCCCGGAAGACAGCCCCGGCGCAGCGCCCTTGCCGGGCCGTGTGGCCTGGACCTGGGACGAGCCCGCCCGGCGTCCCCTTGCCGGACAGACGGTCTGCCTGCGCGCGCCCCTGCGCCCTGTGCACGGCTTGCGGAATGAAGGCATGCAGGATTGGAGCCTCTGGTGGCGCGCCCAGGGCGTGCAGTGGCGTCTGTGGAGCCGGGGCGACAAGGCCGCCGTGACGCTGGACGGCGAAGGCTCCCGCTCCGGACGCTGGCGGCAGGCGGCGCTGGACAGTTTCCTGCTGGCTCTGCTGCCGCCCGCTCTCCGCACGTCCGATGATGCCGAACGGTCACGCTGGCTTGCCGCCCATCAAGGCGCATCCGCCCTGCCGGCCCTGCTCTTCGGCGATCGCCAATTCCTCACGCGCGAGACGCTCGACCAGCTCGCGGCGGCCAGTCTGCTGCACAGTCTGGCCCTGTCCGGGCAGCATCTGGCGCTTGCCGGGCTGCTGGGCCTGGCGCTGGTGCTGGCGGCGGCCCGCCTCAAGCCCGCTCTCTACCTGCTGCGGCCCCGGCTCAGCCTGTCCCTGCTGGCCTCCTGTCCGCCCGCCCTGCTCTACCTCTGGCTGGGCAATGCGCCGCCCTCTCTGGTGCGGGCCGCCTGCATGCTCTTCTGCCTGACCCTGAGCCTGCTCTTCATCACCGGGCGCACGTCCGGCCCCCTCGCCCGGCTGGCTCCCTATCTGCCGCACACCACATTAGACTGCCTGCTGGCGGCCCTTGCGGCCATCTGTCTCGTCTCGCCCGCGGCCGTACTGGATACGGGGCTCCAGCTTTCCGCGCTCTGCCTGCTGGCCATCGGCCTGGCCCTGCCGGTCATGCGGCGCCTGCTGCCCGCGCCGCACGAGACGGACGATGCGCCGTCCGCCCGCAGCTGGACAGCCCGCTGCCGCGCCCTTGTCCGGCGGCTGCTCCACCGGGCGGCCCAGCTGCTTTTCCTCTCCCTGGCCATCCAGCTCGTGCTGCTGCCGCTCAATATCCTCTTGTTCGGCAATGCCGGGCACTGGTTTTTCCTCAATCTGCTCTGGCTGCCGGTGCTGGGGTGTTTCGTCCTGCCCGCCGCGGCCTGCGGCCTCGCGCTCTCCCTCTGCGGGCTGACCGGCACGGCGCACGTCCTGCTGTCCCTGGCCGCCCTCCCGACCCAATGGCTGCTGGACGGCCTGCACATGCTGGACGCGCAGGGCCTGCTTGCCGCGCCTCTCCTGCCCCGTCCGCACTGGACGGCCATACCGGGCCTCCTGCTCTGCATGATGGCGCTGGCCCGCATCCTTTCCCACGCGGGAGGCCGCCTGCGGCTGCACGGCACGGGACGCCTGCTGACGGCTGGTCTGCTCCTGGTGGCGGGCAGCCTGCTGCCGCCGCTCGCGGCACGCCTTTCCCCGGAGATCCGTCTGGACGTGCTGGATGTGGGGCAGGCGCAGGCCCTTGTGCTGCGCGTGCCCGGCCCGCAGCCCGGAGACGCGCCCCTGCGTCTGCTCATCGACGGCGCAGGCTCCTTTTCCGCCCACTTCGATGCCGGGAAGCAGCTCGTGGCCCCCATCCTGCTCTACACGGCCCTGCCCCGCCTGCACGCCGTCATCAGCAGTCACCCCGACCTTGACCACATGGGCGGCCTGCCCTTCATCCTGCGCCATTTCCGGGTGGAACATTTTTACGACAACGGCCGCCCCGCGGACGGCAAGCAGGCGGAGGGCTGGAATGCGCTGCGCCGTCAGCTTGCCGCCCGGCCGCTTGCCCGCGGCGACCGTCTGCCCCTGGGCGATCCCGCGGACGGGCTGGTGCTGGAAGTCCTGCATCCGCCGCGCGAAGAAGCGCAGCGCTGGACAGGCAACGACGCCTCCCTGATCCTGCGCCTTTCCCGGCACGGGCACGGGCTCCTGCTCCTGCCCGGCGATGCGGAAAAGCCCGCTCTGCGCGCACTGCTGGCCAGCGGACAGGATCTGCGGGCCGAGGTGCTCGTCGCGCCGCATCACGGCTCCGCCGGGAGCTTCCTGCCCGCCTTTTACGAAGCGGTACAGCCGCGCGAAGTGCTGGTGAGCTGCGGCTTCATGAACCGCTTCCACTACCCTGCCCGGAAACTCCGGGAATGGCTGGACGAACGCCGCATCCCGCTGCGCCGCACCGATGTGGAAGGACAACTGACCGTCCGCTGGCCTGTCCGCTAGGCTCAGGACTCATTACGATTTTTTGAGGGGGAAGAAACCCCTTTTGCTCGCGGCAAAAAGGGGGTTTCTTCCCCCTCAAACTCCCCCATCTTCCCCAAAACCCGCTATTTGGGTAAGAGCAATTGGAAACGAAAGACTCCAGACAATAAAAATAAGTATTTACAGCGTGTTATAAAAACACCCCCATCAGGACATATTGCCGAATAGTGAGTCCTGCCCCTAGGGCCTGTTAACACTGTTCACTTATTGTTTTGGGGGAAGGGGTCCCCCTTCCCCCCAAGCCCCCCATCCCCTCCCCAGCGCGCTTTTA
>DWYJ01000015.1 GCA_019118745.1 Candidatus Desulfovibrio gallistercoris
GGGGGGTCTGGGGGGAAGGGGAGCCACTCCCGCGCAGGCGGCGACCGAAAGGCGGCCGTAGGCCGTGCCTGTTAGGCCGTAAGGCCTTACAGGCATCGACAGCAGAGCGAGGGGGCCCCTTCCCCCCAGATGGACCGATACCCGGAACGCCGCAGGCGTCACGGGTATCGACGGAGAGCGTCTGCGGCTCTGTCTAAAGGATATACTGGCTGAGGTCCTGGTCCTCGCGCACGTCTTCCAGATGGTCGCGCACATAGTCGCGGTTGACCATGATCTGCGCGCCGCGCATGTCCGGCGCGTCGAAGGATATCTCGGCCAGGATCTTTTCCATGATGGTGTAGAGTCGGCGGGCCCCGATGTTTTCCGTACGGCCGTTGATGGTCTCGGCAAAGGCGGCGATCTCTTCCAGCCCGTCGTCGGAGAAACTCAGCTTGACCTGTTCGGTGCCGAGCAGGGCCTCATACTGCCGGGTGAGGGCGTTGTCCGGTTCCTTGAGGATGCGGAGGAATTCCTCCTTGCCCAGCGGCTGGAGTTCCACACGCAGGGGGAAACGCCCCTGGAGTTCGGGGATCATGTCCGAGGGTTTGCTGAAGTGGAAGGCCCCGGCGGCGATGAAGAGGATATGGTCCGTCCGCACCATGCCGTACTTGGTATTGACGGAGCTGCCTTCCACGATGGGCAGCAGGTCGCGCTGCACGCCTTCGCGGGAGATGTCCGACGTGCGGTTGGCGCTGGTGCTGGCGATCTTGTCGATCTCGTCGATGAAGATGATACCCATCTGTTCCACGCGCTCGCGGGCGCGGTCGGCCAGCGCTTCCTGATCCACCAGCTTGCCGGACTCTTCCTGCACGAGGACGTTGAAGGCCTCGCGCACCTTCATCTTGCGGCGGCGGTGCTTGGGGGGGAAGGCCTTACCGAACATGTCCCGCACCTGGCTGCCCATCTGCTCCATGCCGGGGATGGCGAAGATGTCGATGCCCGCGCCGCCCTGCTCCACCACGTCCATCTCCACTTCCCGGTCGTCCATGAAGCCGAGGCGGAACTGCTGGAGCAGCTTCTCGCGCGTGGACTGGCGATCCTCCACGCCGAAAGAATTGGGCAGGAGCAGATCCATGAGCCGGGACTCGGCCGCGGCTTCGGCCGACAGGCGCACGCGGGCGTTCTCCTCCTCACGGACGAGGTTGATGCCGATCTCCATGAGGTCGCGCACCATAGACTCCACATCCCGGCCCACATAGCCCACTTCCGTGAACTTCGTGGCTTCCACCTTGATGAAGGGCGCGCCGCTCAACTTGGCAAGGCGGCGGGCGATCTCGGTCTTGCCCACGCCGGTGGGGCCCATCATGATGATGTTCTTGGGGGCGATCTCGTCCCGCAGTTCGGCGGGCAGGTGCTGCCGCCGCCAGCGATTGCGTACGGCCACGGCCACCATGCGCTTGGCCTGTTCCTGTCCCACCACGTATTTGTCCAGTTCCGCCACGATTTCCCGCGGAGTCAGTGCGCTCATGAGTTCTCCCGTCTGTCGGATGCTGAGATATGGCCGCCGCCCTGTCCGGCAGGCCCCGGTGGGGGGCGGCACGCGGACGGCGGGTCGGTTCAGCATAGTCGCTCCGGCGGCATCTTGCAATGACTGCGCGGGGCGTCAAACGGCGCTGGACACGAAAAAAGGGGGCCGAAGCCCCCTTGATCGTTATGCCGTACCGGTCCGCTCTTCCGCCGTGGCGGATGCCGGGCCGTTGGGGCGCACCTTCTGGAGGAGGTAGACCACCACCATGAGCCCGATGCCGATGGCGTCGGTGATGAGACCGGGCGTGATGAGGGTGATGGCCCCGGCCAGCAGCAGCAGACGCTCCCAGATGAAGAGATTGCGCAGCCAGAAGCCCACGCTGGCAAAGGAAAGGGACACGATGCCCAGCACGGCGGTGGCCACATAGCCCGCCACCTGCACGCCCGTGGCGTCGATCATGAGCAGGCCGGGATTGTAGCAGAAGATATACGGGATGAGGAAGCCCGCCAGCGCCAGCTTGACGGCCATGAAGCCTGTGGCGTTGGGCTCTGCGCGGGCGATGCCCGCCGCTGCGTAGGCGGCCAGCGCCACGGGCGGCGTCAGGTCGGCGAGGATGCCGAAGTACATGATGAAGAGGTGCGCCGCCAGCGCGGGCACGCCGAAGTGCATGATGGCCGGGGCCGCGATGGTGGCCAGCACGATGTACTTGGCCGTGGTGGGCAGGCCCATGCCCAGCACGATGGAGGCCAGCATGGTCAGCACGAGGGTCAGGGCGAAGCTGTCGCCGGACACCACGAGGATGGCCTGCGCGAGCTTGAGGCCCAGACCGGTCAGGGTCACCACGCCGATGACGAAGCCGGTGCAGGCGCAGGCCGCGGCCACGCCCAGGGCGAGGCGGCCGCCGTTCTCCATGGCCGTCAGCACGTCGCGCACGGTCATGGCGTTGGTCTCCACCAGGGCGGTGCCCACGCTCTGTCCGGCGTAGCGGGCCCCGCCCGCGGCCTTCCAGTTATTGGCCAGCCAGGAGATGATGACCGTGGCCAGGATGCAGTAGTAGGCGGACTTGAGCGGCGTATAGCCCTCGACCAGCAGATAGATGAGCACGAAGATGGGGATCAGCAGATAGCCGCCCTGCCGCAGCACGATCCAGACCTTGGGCAGGCGTTCCTTGGGGATGCCCTTGAGGCCCATGCGCTTGGCCTCCATGTGCACCATGAGGCCCACGGCCAGATAGTAGAGCAAGGCCGGGATGAGGGCCGCCTTGGCGATCTCCACGTAGCCGATGCCGAGGAACTGGGCCATGATGAAGGCCGCCGCCCCCATGATGGGCGGCATGATCTGGCCGCCGGTGGATGAGGCGGCTTCCACCGCGCCCGCGAAGGAGCCGCGATAGCCCACGCTCTTCATGAGCGGGATGGTGAAGGTGCCGGTGGACACGGTATTGGCCACCGAGGAACCGGAGATGGTGCCGAAAAAGCCGCTGGCCAGCACGGCCACCTTGGCCGGGCCGCCCACGTAGCGCCCGGCGGCGGCCAGCGCAAGGTCGATGAAGAACTTGCCCAGGCCCGTGCTGTGCAGGAAGGCCCCGAACAGGATGAAGAGGAAGACGAAGGAGGCGGACACGCCCAGCGGCGTGCCGAACAGGCCTTCCGTGGTCAGGTACATCTGGGAGACGATGCGCTGCACGCTGAAGCCGCGATGCCCCAGCATGCCGGGGATGAGATTGCCGAACTTGGCGTAAAGCAGGAAGACCACGGCCACCAGGGTGATGGGCAGGCCCACGATGCGCCGCGTCGCCTCCAGCACCAGGATGATGGCCGCGCAGCCGAAATAGAAGTCCATGTCCGTGGCCGGCCCGGCATCCAGGACGATCACGTCGTAATTCCAGACGATGTAGCCGCAGACGGTCGCCCCGGCGATGGCAAGGATGACGTCGTACCAGGCGAGCTTGTTGATCTTGTCGGCCCGGGCCGGATAAAGCAGATAGACCAGCGTCAGCACGAAGCCCAGATGGACGGCGCGCTGGATCTGCGGCGGGAAGGCCCCCATGGCCGCCGTATAGAGATGGAAGGCCGAAAAGGCGATGCAGAGCAGACGAATGAGGATGTCCATCCAGCCCTTGAAGGTGCGGTAGACCGATTCCTTGTCGTATTTGGCCACGATCTCGGAAACGTCCATGGTCTCCTGACTGCGCGCCACGGCCACATGGTCCACATCCTCATGGCTCTCCTTTTCCAGGGCAAAGCCGCCGGACCCCTCCTTGTCAATGATCCTCATCCGTTCTTCATGACTCATCTGTTCACCTTACCTCACTCGAAAAAACGTTCCGCGGCAAGCCAAAACCCCGCACGCGGCGGGGTAATGTATCAGGCTTGGGGCTCGCCTTCAATATGAAAGGTCAGGGCCGACCCCGGCGGGGCCACCCTGTCCAGCGGCAGCTCATGCCAGCCGCCGCCCGCGGCGGGCAGCAGCAGGGTATGCCGGGCGATGCGCCCCACGCGCAGGTCGAAGCGCGGCAGGGCCCGGTGGAAGCCGCTGATGACCACCTTCCCGTTGCCCGTGGACATGCGCTGCCCGCCTTCCGGCATATGCGGCAGGCCCGCCCCGAAATCCTGATACTCGGTCTTTTCCAGATACAGGCAGCCGTCGCTGACGGCGAACCAGTCCGTCACCGGCGTCCGCGCCACGGAATGGATATAGCGGATGCCGAAAACGCTGCCGTTGCCGAACGGCAGCAGGATGCGCGTCCTCCCGGCGGCATCCGTCACGCGCAGCCGCAGGACGGAGGGGCTCCCCTCCGTCTCCGCGGCCGCGCAAAGGGACGCGGCGGTCAGGATGCACAGCGCCAGTGCCGCAAGCAGAAAACCGTTCCGTCCGCGCAACATGGGTCAGTCTCCCGTCCCGCCTACTGGGGCAGCTTCACGCCCTTCTCGGCAAAGTACTTGGCCGCGCCGGGATGGAAGGGGATGGTGATGCCTTCGGCGGCACGCTCCACGCTGATCTCCGAGCCCTTGTTGTGGGCCTTGGACACGTCGCCGAGGTTGTCATAGAGCGCCTTGGTCATGGCGTACACGTCCTCTTCGGACATGTTCTTGTTCACCACCAGGATGCACTGCACGGACAGGGTGGGCACGGGCTTGTCCTGCCCCTTGTAGGTGCCGGCGGGGATGGCGTCCTTCACGAGGAAGGGGAAGGTGCTCACGAGCTCGTCCACCTTCTTGCCTTCCAGCGGCACGAAGAAGACTTCCTGCGCGGTGGTGATGTCCTGGATGGCGGGGTTGGGCGTGCCGATGGTGAACACGAAGCCGTCGAGCTGACGGTCCTTGAACTGGTCGGCGGTCTCGCCATAGGGCAGGAAGATGGGCTCGATGTTCTTGTAGTCCAGCCCGAAATACTTGAAGATCTGGCGGCAGTTCACTTCATTGCCGCTGCCGCGGGCGCCCACGGAGACCTTCTTGTCCTTGAAGTCTTCCAGCGTCTTGACGTTGCTGTCCTTGCTGGCGACCACATGCAGGTATTCAGGATAAAGGCGGCCGATGGCCACCACGTCGGTCATCTTGTTGTCGGGGCGGAAGGGCTCGGTGCCCTTGAAGGCCGCGTCGGCCACGTCATTCTGCACCAGGGCGAAGTCCACTTCATGGGCCTGCACGAGACGCATGTTTTCGCCGGAAGCGCCGGTGGCCTGCGCGGTGACGGAGAACTTGCCGTCACTGTTGCTGCTGATGACCTGAGCGATGGCCCCGCCCAGGGGGAAATACACGCCGGACGTGCCCCCGGTGGCAAGCGTCAGATGCTTGGGGCCGGCAAAGGCAAGCGAGACCGAGAGCAGAAGGCCGCAGGCCAGAAAAAGACTCATCACGCGTTTCATGTGCACAACCTCCAGAAAGTGCGCAAAATGACGAAAAAGGGCGTACCCTCCGGCACGCCGCCGGAAGAAATTTCATAGCGTATAAGGGAGGGAAGCGCAACGCATGGCCGCCGCCTCCCTGCGCTTTCCTTCAACCCCGCTCCGCCCCGCCTGCGCGGCGGGCGGCCCGTCTTGCCTAGCGCTGGCCGAAGGTGTATGCTGCAAGGGCGGGAAAATCCGCGGGAAACCGTTGCAAGGCAACCATCGGGAGGGAGTATGCCGCATCGTCTGTTCACCCTGTGTCTGTGTGCCCTTCTTCTGTCCACCATGACGCTCACGGGCTGCAAAAGCCAGTACGGCGAACAGAAGACCACGGTCAATTACTATCCTCAGTGCTACACGCCGGTCGCGGAACTGCGCAAGGATGAGAACAGCGTCGGCACCAGCACCGCCGCCGGGGCTGCCGGAGGCGCGCTGCTCGGCGCGCTCATCGGCGGCCTGAGCACCGGCAAGGTGGAAGGCGCGCTGGCCGGGGCCGTGGCGGGCGGCGCCGTGGGCGCGGTGGGCGGCCATGCCTACGGCAAGTCGCAGGCCCAGAAGCGCGACGCCCAGTATCTCCAGGCCTATGCCCAGCAGCTCGGCAAGGAAGCCCAGAGCATGGACAGGGCCACCGCCGCCGCCACCGTGGCCATGAAGTGCTACGACAAGGAATTCAAGGCCGCCATCGCCCAGTACAAGGCCGGCGGCATCACCCGCACCGAACTGGACGACCGCTACAAGGAGATCCGTTCGGGCCTGGAAGAAACGGCCTTCATCCTCAAGTCCACGGCGTCGACCATGGCTGAACGCGATGCCGAATATCAGCAGGCCCTTGCCGAGGACTACACCAACGCCCAGCCCAAGCGCCGCCAGTCCACGCCGGTGCGCCAGCAGGCCTCCGCGTGGAAGGAGTCCCGCGACAATCTCGTCCGCACGCAGGCCGAACTGGAAAGCCGTCTCGTGGCCTACGAAAACGGCTACAACAGCGCCACGCTCTAAGACGCCGCCGGGCGCTCCTTCCCGACGGGAGGAGCGCCCTTCTCCCTTGCCGCAGGCTTGCCCATGAACAACCTCATTGCCACATCCCGCCGCGGAGAGATGCGCGCGCTGGCCGTACAGGGCATTTTCGCCACGGACTGCCATGCCCAGCTGCGCGGCCTCATCCTGCACCACCTTGGTCCCGCCCATGCGGCCCTGCTGGCCGAACCCCAGCATGACGCCGCCACGCGGGGCATCGACTGGTACGCCGGCCTGCCCGGCACGCCCGTGCGCTGCGCCGATCTGCCGGAACATGAAGCGCAGGCCCTGCGGGCGCGTGCCGCCGGACTTGCCCGGGACATCAGCGAGACCGCCCAACGGCTGCGCGAGACGAGCGGGCATGAGCACGGCCTTTCCGGCGCGCTGCTGGCCCTCGTTCCCCTGCACGCCTCGGAGGATGACCTTTGGTCGGTGGGCGGACAGCCGGTGCTCATCAACTGGGGCTTCGCGCCGGGCGGCCCCGGCGCGGAAGCGCAGGACCTCACCCGGCTGGGCACAGCCCCGGTCGCCGCTCCGGCGGTTGTCGCAGCGGCGACGCCTCCCGCCCCACCCGCGGGCAACGGACGCGGCTGTCTCTGGTGGCTGCTGCCGTTGCTGCTCCTGCTGCTCCTGCTCTGGCTCCTGCTGGCCGCCCTGGGCCTGCTGCCTTCGCCGCTGCCCGGCGGCTGCGTGCCCGCTCCGGACACGACGGAGCTGGACAAGGAAAAAGCCCGCACGGCCCCGCTGGAGGACGAATTGCAGGAACTGCTGCGCAAGCTGCGCGAACGGGCGGATCAATGCCGTCCGCCGGTGAGCCCGCCGCCTGCCGTCAAACCGGAAGAGCCCCTGCCCGAGCCGGAAGTGGTAGAGCCCTTCCTCGGCGAGACGCCGAAGGAAGAGCCCAAGCCTGAGCCCAAACCGGAACCCAAACCCAAGCCTGAGCCCAAACCGGAGCCCAAGCCCAAACCGCGCAAGGGCGATGACATGACCATCCCCGACGATGCGGCCAAGAAGCAGGATCTCAGCTTCCTGGAAGGCTGCTGGGTCAGCGAGACGGGCCTGTATTCCCACCCCTCCAACCTGCCGTTGGTGGCGGAATACTGCTTCGACAAGAACGGCCGCGGACGGCGCTTTGCCCGCGAAAAGGGCGGGCGGGTGTGCAGCGGCCCGGCGCAGGCGCGTTTCCGTAACGGCAAGCTGTATTTTGAGGCCGATTACGCCGCCTGCCCGCGCGGCAGCCGCTTTGTGCCGCAGCAGGTGGAATGCACCGGTTCGGACAATCGCACCCACTGCCGCGGCAAGGAGCTGAAAGAAGGCCACGGCACCACCTGGGATGCCCGATTCAAACGAAAGTGATGCGCGACGATCCGGCAGCGCTTCCTTGCGGGGCCTGCCGGATCAGCTCTTGCGTCCATGCTGCCGTGCAGCAGGAGAAACAGATGAGCCAGACCACTCCCCCCGACGGCGAGAAGCCCGAAGGCGCTCCCGTCTCGCAGGATGCCGCCACGCCCCCGCAGGCAAACGATGCCGGCGACGGTCAGCAGACGGCGGGGACCGCCGTGACGCCTCCCCTGCCCTTCTATCGCCGCCCGCTTTTCTGGAGCCTTCTTTTCCTCGTCCTGCTGCTGGCGCTGCTTGGCTGGCATATCTACCGCCAATGGCAGGCCGCCAGCGAGCAGGAGGCCCGGCAGCAGGCCGAACTGGCCGCCGTGCGGGAGCGTAACGAGGCGCTCGACGCCTACCTGAAGATGCTGCGGGATCTGCTTGCGCAAGATCCCTGCACCGTCAAGGAGAAGCTGCCCACCCTGCCGCCGCCCCCCGCGGGCATCCCCGGCATGCCGCTCATGCTGCCCAACGATCCGGCGGAGCCGCATGGCTCCGGCGCGGACGGCCCGCAGACGCCCCTGCCCCCCTCCCAGCCTCCCCGGCAGGAAGTGACGCCCGCCGCCAAGGCGGACACCATGCCCCACCTGCTGGAGCAGGCCACCGTGCTCGTGCTCGCGCAGCAGTCTCGCGGGCTTTCCATGGGCTCCGGCTTCTTCATCTCCCAACGACATATCGTCACCAACGGACATGTGGTGGGCGACGCCGGACAGGCCCTCGTCACCAACAAGGCCACCGGCAAGGTGCTGGCGGCCCGCATCCTGCACCGCATCGAAGAGGGCGGCCATGATGTCGCCGTGCTGGAGCTGGAAGCGCCCGCGGCCATCACCCCGCTGTCCTTCTGCTTCAGCGTGCAGCGCACCGAACGAGTGAGCGCCTGGGGCTTCCCCGGCGCGGTCACCGGCGACGATCCCAAGTTCAAGGCCCTGCTGGAAGGCAATGCCGCGTCCGTGCCGGAAGTGGTCTATTCCGACGGTTCGGTCAATGTGGTGCAGGAGCGGGATCCCGCCATCATCGTGCATTCGGCCACGGTGTCGCAGGGCAACAGCGGCGGCCCGCTGGTCAACCAGGCCGGACAGGTCGTGGGCATCAACACCTTCATCAAGCTGGACGGCGAATCCTACCGCCAGTCCAGCATCGCCGTGGTCAGCAGCGCGGTGGCCCGGCTGCTCCAGCAGTGGAAGATCCCCTATCTTGAAGCCAGACCCGCCGAAGCCGCGCCCCAGCCGTCCGGCGACGACCGGAAGGCGGACGCGAAAACGGATGCGAAGGGCACGAGCACGGATGCCCGCCCCCCGGCAGCGCCCGCCGCGCCAAAGGAGAGCCGTACCGCTCCGGCAGGAGTCTGAGTCATGGCCCTTGCGCAGACCTATCTTGCGCGCAGCCGGCGCGGCGACATGCAGGCGCTGGCGGTGCGCGGCATCTTCGTCACCGACTGCTACCCGCAGCTGAACAGCATCATCAGCCGGGCGCTGGGGGCTCGCTGCGCCGCCCTGCTGGCCGAGCCCCAGCATGATGCCGGGCAACGGCACATCGACTGGTACGCCCTGCGCAGCGGCACGCCGCTGCCCGTCGGCGCCCTGCCGCCGGATGAGGCGCAGGCCCTGCGGGAAAAGGCTTTCCGCTACGCCGCGGCCATCGCCGGGCTCGGCGGACAGCACGGCGGCGGCTCCGACGCTGCCGGCATCGCCGTGGAGATGCTGCCCCTTGTGGTGCAGCACGCAGGGGAGGACGACCTCTGGAGCGTGGACGGCGAGCCCGTGCTCATCAACTGGGGCTTCGCTCCCGGCCGGGCGGGGGCGCAGGCGCAAGATCTTTCCCGCCCCGGCCAGATGCCGGTCGTCCCCGCGGCTGTGCCTGCGGCAGCCGTTCCCGCCGGATCGGGCGGCGCGAGCGGACGGGGCTGTCTCTGGTGGTTGCCGCCCCTGCTGCTTCTTTTGCTGCTGCTCTGGCTGGCGCTGGCCGCTCTCGGCCTGCTCCCCTCCCCCCTGCCCGCCTCCTGCGTGCCGCAGCCGGATGCGAAGACGCTGGAACGGGAAAAGCAGCGCGGCGCGCTGCTGGATGCCGAACTTGAGGCCCTCTACCGGCAGCTGCGGGAACGCGCGGCCCTTTGCACCCCTCCGGCCCCCAGGCCGGACCCGGCCAGCGTGGAACCCTTCTTTGGCGAAACGCCGCCGGAACCCACGCCTGAACCGGAGCCCGCGCCCAAACCGAAACCGAAGCCGAAGCCCGAACCTCCAAAGCCGCAAGCCAAGCCCGCGCCGCGCAAGGGCGACAGCATGGAGATCCCCAAGGACGCCGCACGGCAAAAGGATCTGAGCTTTCTGGAAGGCTGCTGGGCCAGCGAGACCGGCCTGACCGCCGTGCCCACCAACAAGCCGGTCATCGTGGAATACTGTTTCGACAAGAACGGCAACGGCAAGCGCTACGAACACGTGGAAGGCCGGGAAAGCTGCGTGGGGCCGGGTCGGGCCCGCTTCCAGGGCAACCGCCTGCACATGGAGTCCCCCTACGCCGAATGCCCCGACGGTACCCGTTTCGTCCCTCACAGCATCGACTGCACCGGCTCCGGCCGTTCCACCCTCTGCAAGGGTCGGGAACACGACAGCGGCAATACCCGCTGGACGGCCCGATTCAGAAAACAGTAAAGGATATGCACATGGAGACTTTGCCGCGCTATCTCTCCCCGGTCAGCATCATTCCCGGCGGCTGCCCGCAATTCCTGGATCTGAGCGCGCCCGTGGAGGCGCTCAGGAAGCTGCGCCGCCACTTCCGGGAGGAAAAGAGACCCGCCGATGACGGGGCGGGCCGCTACCGGCATTACCTGCGCTGCCTTGCGGAAAGCGACGGCGGCTTCATCGACCAGCTCACCGCCCAGCCCTGCGAGCCGGATTACGACATCAACGCCGAACGCTGCCTGGACATCTGGGAGGGCCGCTGGCTGCCCGTCCCCTTCCTGCGCACGCTCGACCAGCTCTGGCCCGACGGCTGCCGCCGCTTCGAATACGGGCCGTCCAACTGGTCGCGTGCGTACGTCACCCGCGACAGCGGCCAGCCCGATCAGGTGCGCGTGGTCATCGCCTTCGACACGCAGGTGGAGGAACGCCCCGCCGAGGGGGAACGCTACTTTGCCCTTTCGCCGCAGGATGTGGCCGCGCACGGCCATTTTTTGCTGGCGCACCACGTGCGGGACAATTCCTGGTTCCTCAATGAGGCCTGGATAGACGAATGGCTGTCCGCCATTTACAGCGACTACCGCCAGAGCAAGTACCGGGGGCACGGCTCATGGCGCGAGGACTCCCCCTATGTGCTGGAACACCTGGCAAGCTATCTGACCTGGCTGGAAGTGGTGCGCCTGGCGCTGGACGATCTGGCCGTGCAGGTCATCAATCCCGACCGCGACACGCCGGTGGATGTGGACTTCATCCTCGACATCGGCAATTCCCGCACCACGGGCATACTGGTGGAGACCCTGCCCCAGCGCCCCACCAACCTCAACGACAGCTACCTGCTGGAGCTGCGCGATCTCGACCAGCCCCAGAACGTCTATGCCGAACCCTTCGAGACCCGCGTGGAGTTCGTGGACGCCCTTTTCGGCAATGACGCCCTGAGCCGCCGCTCTGGACGGCAGACGCCCGCCTTTGCCTGGCCCTCCGCCGTACGCATCGGCCCGGAGGCGGCCCGTCTGGCCACGCAGGCCGTCTGCGCCGAAGGCAGCACCGGCATGTCCAGTCCCAAGCGCTATCTCTGGGACGAACGCCCCTGGCAGCAGACCTGGCGCTTCAATACCGGCGGCAAGAGCGAACCTATGGTCAGCCGCGGCCTCTTCGCCCGTCAGCTCAACCCGCAGGGGACCCCGCTGGCCTGCTTCGACGATCCGCTCTTCAAGCGCAGCGCGGCCCTCAAGAAGCAGCAGCCGGAACCCATCTTCGAATCCCTGTTCACCCGCTCCTCCCTCATGATGTTCATGATGGGCGAGATCATCACCCAGGCCCTCATCACCATCAACTCCCCGGCCATCCGTTCCCGGCGCGAGCTGCCCAATGTGCCGCGCCGCCTGCGGCGGCTCATCTTCACCGTGCCCACCGCCATGCCCGTCGCCGAGAAGCGCATCTTCCGGCGCTGGGTGCTCTGGGCCGTGCGCGTCATCTGGGAGGGCCTCGGCTGGTCGAAATGGTTCGTGCCCGGCAACCTCAAGAACGCCCCCGCCACCAACGACTACCGCCGCAGCCCGCAAGTGCGCTGCGACTGGGACGAGGCCAGCTGCTCGCAGCTCGTCTACCTCTACAACGAGCTGGCCGTGAAGCAGCACGGGGACGCCCATCACCTCTTCCGCCTGCTGGGCAGGCCCCGCGCCGTCTGCAACGGCCGCCCCTGCGTGCGCGTGGCCTCCATCGACATCGGCGGCGGCACCACGGACCTCTCCATCACCACCTACGAACTGGCCAGCAGTGAAGGCGAGACCGCCCGCATCGTCCCCCATACCGCCTTCCGTGACGGCTTCAACGTGGCCGGGGACGAGGTGCTGCGCGAAGTGGTGGCCAATCACGTCATCCCGGCGGTCAAGGACGCGCTGATCGCGCGCGGGCTCAGCGAACCGGCGGCCCTGCTGGCCCAGCTCTTCGGCCGCGACGCCATCGGCATCTCGCAGGAGGACCGCAACACCCGCATGCGCCTTGTACGGCAGATCGCCGTGCCCGTGGCCCTGGGCCTGCTGGCCACCTGCGAATCCACGGAAGAAGGCAACAGCGTGCGGACCTGCACCCTGCGGGACTTTTTCCACAGCCCCACAGCCGCGGACGAAGGCAAAGAGACGGCGGAAGGCTTCGTGCCCGCCCGCCGCGCGCCCTGCCCGCAGGCGGCCATCCTTGAGGCCGTCGCCCGCATGGTGCGGCGGCACGCCCCGCAGATCGAGGATTTCAACATGCTGGACGTGCCCATCACTATCAACCCCGCCGCCGTGGACAAGACCATCCGCGACACGCTCGGCCCCACCCTCTCCGCCCTCTGCGAGCTGGTGCACCTTTACGACTGCGACGTGCTCCTGCTCACCGGCCGCCCCAGCGCCTGGAGCGGCGTGGTGGCGCAGGCCCTTTCCAAGCTGCCCGTGCCGCCGGACCGCATCCTGCCCATGCGGCAGTACCACGTGGGCAACTGGTATCCCTTTGCCGACGTGCTCGGCCGCATCACCGATCCCAAGACCACCGTGGTCGTCGGGGCCATCCTCTGCGCGCTGGCCGAAGGGCATCTGGAAGGCTTCTCCTTCGACTCGGGCGCGCTCCGCCTCACCTCCACCGCCCGCTACATCGGCGAGCTGGACATCAACAGCAAGCTCTCCACGCCCAAGGTCTGGTTCACCGTGGACGTGAACAGCAAGCAGGAGACGGAACTCAGCCACGCGGTCTCCTTCAACGGCCCCCTCACCATCGGCTACCGTCAGCTTGCCGTGGAACGCTGGCCCACCACCCGCTACCACCTGCTGACCTTCGCCACCGAGGCCGCACGCGCCGCCGCCGCGGGCAAGCTGCCCTACACCGTGGAGCTGCGCCTCTCCGTGGAAGGCCAGTGGGACGACGACCCGCGCCCCGAGGACCGCGACCGCCGCACTGAAGGGGAATTCACCATCGACAGCGTCACCAACGCCCGCGGCGACAGCGTCAATGTGCGGGATCTGGAAGTGCGCCTGCAGACCCTGCAACTGGACGAAGGCTACTGGCTCGATACCGGCACCGTCACGACGTAAGAGGGCGTTTGTTTGGGGGAAGGGGAAGCCCGCCAGCGCGGGAGGGGTTTCCCTTCCCCCAAAGCCCCCCATCCCTTCCCCAGCGCGCTTTGTTCAGTACATACGCGGTCAAAGCGGGAAGCCGGCACCATCGTCAAAGGAACCAGCCCGCAACGACCAACCGTCATCATCGTCCATACAGGAGGGCACGCATGTATTATTTAATAAATGATATTTGTTCAAAAGTGTTTGCCACGGTGAAGCAGGGCCCGTATCCCAGAAAAAAGGGGACGAAATGCCTATTGAGCGGCGAGCCCATCGCGCATGGCGACCCTGTGTACATCATCAAACTCGTCTCCTACAGTGATGGCGATGCCCTTTATGTACGCGCGGACAAGGGCGGGGAGAGTCCCGAATTCATGCGGAACCTGGATTACTTTGAACACCGCATGTACCCCTGTTCGTTCATGTTTTATGAAAACTGCGAAAAAATGGAGCCGTTCGATCCTGACTGGGCCAACAAAGAATGGAATATCCAGCGGCTGGCGAACGCCATCGAGATGGCGCAGTCCGAGGAACTCCGGCAGCGACTACGGGCGGAACTGGAGGAGCTGGGGCCCAATGACCCTCCCTTGTCCTGCGAGGAAGTGCTGGAAAAATTTTTCGACAGGCTCAGGGAGCTCCAGACCGGGGCACGCACTGTGGACCGCAGGCAGACGAGGTGGTTGTGGAAAGCTCTTGGGCCTCTGGTGATGAGCGAACTGCATGTCACGCTGGTGGAGCGATATGCAAGCCTCCCCGCGGAGCTTCGCTTCGCTCTGGCCTGTTCCGACAACCATGTATTCGTTCGGCTGGCTATGGAAAGCGGCCTGCTGCCGGACTGGGATCGTATCCATACCCTGATGGGCAAGGGACGGCTTGCCCTGGCGGACATGCTGACGTTCGCCGAATGGGGAAGAGCCAACCCCGACGGGCTGAAGCTCTTGTGGCGCACCCACATGCTTTTCGGCATCCTCAGTTTTACCGCCGGCGGCTCGTTCGGTTTTGGGGAAATGCTGGGAAACGGTCATGCCGCGTATCTTCTCTTCCTTTTCACGGCCCATCCCGAACTGGCTCCCATGCTCAGTACGTTCAATCCCGCCGATCCCTATACCCATTCCTCGGAAGAAAATTCGTGCGATCTGGAGGAGAAGTTCCTTGTGGAGGATTGTGCGTATCAACTCGTCTATATCTACAGAGCAGGCGTTTTTGCGGCCCTGCTCGCCGGAGATCCCGACGAAGCGAAAAGGTGGGTCACCCTGATGCGCGACAAGGTCAGCTACTATTTCCACGGTGAACCCGATGGATTCATCAATGCTACCGAAAAAATGGCTGAACAATACATACGAAAGCATCTGAAGTGATGACGGATCGCCAGCCGCGCCGCCAGAGCGTTTTCCCTTTGAAAAAGGGAAAGCGCACGGCGGCGGCACAGCGCCGCCCAGCCCAAAGCAAGCGGAAAAACCGCGTTTTTTTTCGGCGAAACGACAGGTCGTATGGTTTGCAACGCAAAGCGTTTTAAACTGAAAATGATCTAAAAAGGCAAAACGCTCTACGTGTATTTGATGCCGAAGAGGAAGCTTTTTCGCTGCCACACGGCATCGACATTGAAAATGAGGTAGTCGCCCAGCGTCCCCAGCAGGTCGGGGCTCTCTTCAAAGGCCTTTGATCTCCGGATGGCGTCTCCCGAGATCTGCAGCAGGCGGGTCTCTCTGGCGAACGGCGTGTCCGCGCCGCTCATACGGCAGTAGATGTCCTTGCCGTGGGCAAAGTACAGTTCCGACAGGCTGTACGCCTTGCCGACGCGCAATGCGGGGAAGGGCACGGCGGGGCTTCCGTCCAGCGAGATGAGGCAAAGACCTCTCCGCTCCTTGTCGGCGGCAGCGCCGGTTTTGCCCCTGCTCCCGGAGAGATGGACGACGTGGTCCTTGTCCACGAGAAGGGAGTCGATTTTCATGCCCGGCTCAAGGTCGCGCAGTTTCTCTTCCTGAAACGTCCCCGCCATGATCGCCTCTCCGGGCAGGACAAGGAGCGCATCGTCGCGAACCAGATACAGCGCCCCATCCGCAAAGGTCACACACGGGGCATGGAGGAGCGTATGCCACGTCCTGCCGCCGTCAAGACTTGCCCCGGCATACGTGCTCCAGTACAGCAGAAGATATTTCCCGTCCACATCCACCAGCCGCAAGCCGACACTGGCGCTCTCCTCGGAGATGTGGGATATGACGCCCGTTTTCAGGTCGAATCCGCAAAAAAGCTCTTTCTTTGCCTCACCCGGCTCTGACGGCGGACGCTGGAAAAAATACAGGGTCGCCCCATCATGCGAAAGAGCGGCCACCGTGATCTGCCCCTCAACGCGGGCGACACGCTCGAAGGCGCTCCGCTTCGCCAGAAAGTCCTTTCGGGATATCTTCAAAATATCCGTGTAGTCGCCGCTCCTCGCGGCATGGACCCCTGCCAGCGTTCTGGACACGACGGTCATATACACGTCATCGCCCACGGGCAGCAGTGCCGTCGTCGTCCCCCCGAATGTGTAAAAATCCTTTGTCGGCAACGACGGGCGATCGACTAGGAAGGAGACGATCTTGTACAGCGTGTAAAAAACAAGCACGCACAGGATGAAAAGAAATGCCGTGATGCCGGAGGATATCCTCTTGAAAAGGTTTGGCCCCTGAATGCTGTTTTTAACTATTTTTCTCAGATTACAAATGATCAGCGAACAAAAAACCTTACAAGAGCGATACCATCCCCCCATGCTCGTCTCCCCGTCTGTTGACGATGTGTGCCGCCGCCTCGCGTTTTGCTTTTCCAAAGGCAAAACGTTCTACTTGTATTTGATGCCGAACAGGTAGCTCTCCTGCGGTCCAAAGGCATCGACATTGAAAAAGAGGTAGTCGCCCAGCGCCCCCAACAGGGTGGGGCTCCTGCTGAAGGCCTTTGATTCCCGGACGGTGTCTCCCGTGATCTTCAGCACGCGGAACTCTTGGGCAAATGGCGAATCCGCGCCGCTTATACGGCAGTAGCTGTCCTTGCCGCTGGCGAAGAGCAGTTCCGTCAGGCTGCATGCCTTGTCCCGCCGCAATACCGTGAGGGGTACCGCGGGGCTTCCGTCCAGCGAGACGAGGAAGAGACGTCTTCGCCCGCCGTCGGAGGCATCGCCGGCTTTGCCCATGCTTCCGGAAAGGCGGACGGCATGGTCCTTGCTCACTAGGAGGGAGTCGATCTCCATGCCCGGCGCAAGGTCGCGCAGTTTCTCCTCCTGAAACGTCCGCGCCGTGATGGCCTCTCTGGGGATGACGAAAAGCGCATCGTCGCGGGCCAGATACACCGCCCCATCCGCAACGCTCACACGGGGAAACCTGCTCGCCGTATCCTTGAGGATCTTATGCCACGTCCTGCCGCCATCGAAGCTCGCCACGGCACGCTCATTCCGGAACAGCAGAAGATATTCCCCGTCCACGTCCACCAGCCGCGAGCCGAGAATGGCGTACTGCTCCTCGGAGAGTTTGGATACGACGCCTGTTTTCAGGTCGAGTCCGCAAAACTGCTCCTTCGCGATTTTTCCCGGGTCTGGCTCCAGGCGCTGGAAAAAGTACAGGGTCGCCCCATC
This sequence comes from Candidatus Desulfovibrio gallistercoris, assembly GCA_019118745.1. Classification (GTDB taxonomy): domain Bacteria; phylum Desulfobacterota; class Desulfovibrionia; order Desulfovibrionales; family Desulfovibrionaceae; genus Desulfovibrio; species Desulfovibrio gallistercoris. The sequence continues at coordinate 17,165 of DWYJ01000015.1, forward strand.
ATGCGAAAGACCCGCCACCACGATGTGCCCCTTGACGCGGGCAACGTGCTCGAACGTCTTCCGTTTCGCCAGAAAATCTTTTCGGGAGATCTTCACGATATCCGAAAAGTCGTCGCTTCGCACACTAAGAAAGCCCGCCCCCAGCGGTTTGGACGCGACGGTCATATAAACGTCGTCGCCCGCGGGCAGCAGCGCCGTCGCCGTCCCCCTGAACGTGTAAAAATCCTCCGTCGACAGCGACGGGCCCAAAATGAACCGGGAAGCGAGCACCAGCAGAAAACCGACGTCGATCATGCGGAAGGTGTATTTGCCCATGTCCTTCACCACCTGTCGTCTTAGAGCCTGTTAACATAAATTTTATAAACAATTTCAATATACAAACAAAATAAACTGTGCATACCTCACGTGCCTTTTGGGGCGGGCTTGCCTCGTGTTCCGACTCTTCCCACGGTAAAAGCGCGCTGGGGAAGGGATGGGGGGCTTG
>DWYJ01000016.1 GCA_019118745.1 Candidatus Desulfovibrio gallistercoris
GTTACTATGTCGACACGGTGGGTAAGAATAAGGCAAAGATAGCTGAGTACATCAGGCATCAACTGTCCGAGGATAAACTCGGCGAACAGCTGAGCATCCCATACGCCGGAAGCCCGTTTACGGGCCGCCGGCAGTCGAAATGCAGATGTCAGACCGTACATGCGCCTGCTAGGGCGCGGCTGGTAAGAAAGCCTTACAGGCGCATAAGAGGAACCACCGGCTATGCCGGTGGGGCCCCATTCATGCCTCTTTCCGGGCCGTGTCCGGAGCCTTTTGCCTGCGCCCGGGGCCGCGGTAAAAGCCGTCCCCTGCGGCGCGAAAGCCGTGCGCGGGCCCGGGAAAGGAGCGGGGCCCGTTTTGCCCAGGCAGGCACGCCTTTTCCGCCCCTCGGGGAACAGCACGGGCGGAAAAGCAGCTGTCTTTGTCCGCTCTCTGCTTTCCGGTAAGGGCAGGGCCGGAGGCAGGGAAGGGAGGGGCTGCCCGGCAGGTGCGCCCCGTACGGGCTTTTCTGCCGGAGGCACACTTCCTCAGTCCCTTTCCGGGAGCGCCGGGCATCCCCTTGAACTTTCAGAAAAGGAAGGCAATTCTGAAGTTTCATTGTGGGAAAAATTATTAATAGTAATAATACCTATTACTATTAAATTGTACTTTTTTTATCATGCGCGGCATACCGCAAGGGGCCGCCCCGCCCCCCGGGCGGGAAGCATGGGTGACGGCGGGGTTCAAGGCGCGGCCCTGCCGCGTGGAGGAGAGAAAGACATGAGGAACCTGCCATTACCTCTGGCCGCATTATGCGCAGTCGCCCTTTGTTGCGCGTCGTTTGCGGGAACGGCGTCCGGTGCGGAGAAGAGGCCTGTGAACGGCGCTCCGGCCATGGAGAAGTTCCGGGAAGTATCGGACATTGTGCTCGACAAGTGCATGGCCTGCCACAGTCGGGATTACGATCTGCCTTTCTATGCCAAGGTTCCGGGCATAAAGCAGATCATCGAGCAGGATTACCGCGACGGATTGCGGGCCATGGATCTGAACCTGGAACTGGTGGGCGCGGTGAAGGACAGGCCCGTGGGGGAAGTGGTGCTGTCGAAAATGGAGTGGGTGGTTTTGAACGAAACCATGCCCCCGGCCAAGTTCACGGTGGTGCACTGGGGCAGCCGCCTCACGGATCAGGATAAAAAGGATATCCTGCACTGGGTGAAGAGTACCCGCGCGGCGTACTACGCCACGGGCACGGCCTCGGCCGTGCGGGCGAACGAGCCTTTGCAGCCTCTGCCCGCGCACGTTGCCGTGGACGCGAAGAAGGCTGCCCTGGGCGAAAAGCTGTTCAACGACAAGCGCCTTTCCGCCGACAGCACGCTGGCCTGTTCCGGCTGCCATGCCTACGAGAAGGCGGGCACGGACAACGCGCGTTTCTCGGAAGGCATACGGGGCCAGTTCGGGGATATCAATGCGCCCACCATGTTCAACGCGGTGTTCAACATCCGCCAGTTCTGGGACGGCCGCGCCGCGGATCTTCAGGAACAGGCGGGAGGCCCGCCCCTGAACCCTGTGGAAATGGGCAGCCGGGACTGGGATGAGATCATCGCCAGGCTCTCGAAGGATGCAGTGCTCACGGCCGAGGCCGCGAGGGTATACGCCGACGTATGGACTGCGGAGAACATCACCGACGCCATAGCTGAATATGAAAAGACGCTCATCACTCCGGACAGTCGCTTCGACAAGTGGCTGCGCGGCGATGATGCCGCCCTCACGGCGGAGGAGGCGGAAGGCTACCGCCTCTTCAAGCTGTACCGCTGCGCGAGCTGCCATGTGGGCCGCAGCGTGGGCGGGCAGTCCTTTGAATACATGGATCTCAAGGCCGACTACTTCGCCGACCGCGGGGAGCCCCTGAATTCCGACAAGGGACTCATGGGCTTCACCGGCAAGGAGGAGGACCTGCACCGCTTCAAGGTGCCTAACCTGCGCAACGTGGAGCTCACCCATCCTTACATGCACGACGGTACTGTGGCTACTCTGGAAGAAAGCGTGACTGTCATGGGCAGGTACCTTTCGGGCATGCCCGTTTCCGACAGGGATCGCCGCCTCATCGTGACTTTTCTGCGCACCCTGACCGGTGAATTCCAGGGTAGGCCCCTCTCCGGCACGCCTGTGGAGCGCTAGGCACTGAAGGCGGGCTTACTGTGCGGGCATGCACTTTTGCTGCATGCCCGCCTTTTCGCCGAAGGCCGGTCGTCCCGTCTCGTGCCTTCAGCGCTTCCCGGGCGGGCATCGCCGGGGCCGGCCCCCGCTTCGGAAAGGAGAGGGCCGTGTCCGGGGGGGGAAGACGGCATGGGGCCGGAGCCCCCGTGCCGCCGCAGGGGCCCTTGCGGCGGATGGGAAATAAGGATGTTCCCGGGCCGGGCGCGGCGGGGCATTGCGCTTTTTCATCCTGCGGGTGTATAAGGAAAGGGAGACTTCCCATGTGCGGGGGAGGGGGGAAGCCTGCCGGAGGGGGCGCGGCTGCGCCTCTTTTTTCCCCGGGCGTATTTCTCCGGCAAAAAGCCTTCACGGCTCTTGACATTGCCTGCCGCACAAGGCATTCTCGCCCATCGTTCCTTTATGGCCGGATTCCCCGGCAGATGTTTTTTTGTGGAGTTTGCCCCGATGATTGTCGATACCTTCGAGCGCGGCGCGCGCTATCTCCTGGGAGAGTGCTGGAATTCCCTGTATCCTGAGCTTATGGAGCTTGTCCGTCAGGGCGAAAACCTGCCGGACGGGCGCTATCTTCTTGCGGGCGGCCCCGAGAAGGGCGGCGTTGCGGCTTTTGTGGACAGCTACGAGGCCCGTCCTGAGGACGAAACGCGTTACGAAAGCCACGAACGCATGGCCGACATACAGGCCGTGCTTGCCGGCGATGAGTTCATCAGCGTCTTCTTCCTTCGCGGGGATGAAAAGGAATCCATGCGCGACGATACGCGCGACCTTGCCTTTTATGAAGATAAGCCCGCAGGCGCGGCCCGCGTGCTTCTCACTCCGGGCATGTTCACCCTGGTCATGCCCGGGGAGGCCCACATGCCCTGCGTCAAGGCTTCCGGCGGCAGGGTGAAGAAACTCGTGGTCAAGATACCTGCGGAGCTTCTGGCTGTCCCGGGTTCCCGGTAAACCCTTTCCGGGGCAATCCCCGAAGTCTGCGCGCGTTTTCGCGGCGCGCCATTGCCTTACGCTCTTTTCCCGCGTTGCGGGAGAGTTTTTCAGGAGCATATTATGGATGTGTTTGATCAGGCTACGGAACTGGAAAGAATTGAACGTGAATCCGCGCTGAGGCAGGCCGCCAATGTCGGCTATCAGGAAGGCCCGGAGTGGATTGACGGCAAGCCCTGCTGCCGCGAATGCGGCGAACCCATTCCCGAAGCGAGGCTCAAGGCCATTCCCGGCGTGGGCCTCTGCCTCTCCTGCCAGGAGGAATGGGAGAAGGAACGCCAGTAACCGGAGCGTGTCTTGCAAAAAAAGGCCGCCGTGCATGCACACGGCGGCCTTTTTTTGCCAGGGGCCGGGCTTTTCCGGGCAGGGCCCCGGAAGGGGCAGCCCCTGCTTCCTGCGCGCCCTGAGGGCTGCGGGAAGCGGATATCTGGCGGGCAGGCGCGCCCGGGCGAAAGGGCGGGGCCTTTATGCTTCCAGCCAGAGCCTTGCCTTTTCCGCCGCCTCTTCGCCCAGGGCCTCCAGCCACGGCGGCAGGGAGAGCGCGCTTATGCCGGGCAGGATGAGGCGGCCGTGATGCAGGAAGAAGGCTTCGCCCTCCTCCGGGCGGAAAAGCGCGCCGTAGCGGCCGTCCCCGGCAAGGGGAAAGCCCTGCGCCGCACAGTGGGCGCGTATCTGATGCCGCGCGCCTTTTAAAATGATGCAGCCTGCAAGGGTGAGCGCCGCCGGGGCCTGCCCCTGCCACAGATGCGCGAGCCTTTCCAGCACGGGCCGGGCCTCCATGACGGCGAGGGGAATGATGCGCGTGTGGCGGCGCGCGTCGGGGTGGCGGGCAAGCTCCACGAGCACGCGCTCCCGGTTTTTCAGGAGAAGCTTCCCGTCGGCCAGCACGGGGCGGGGCAGGCTCCCTTCAAGGAGGGCGAGGTAGCGCTTTTCCGTGAGGCCCCTGTCCTGCGCGTTTTGATATTCCTCTTTTCCCGCCGGGCTCAGCGCGGCCGTGACGATGCCCGAAGTGGCGAAGTCCAGCCGGTTCAGAAGGCGCGCCTTTCCGCCGAGAAGTGCTTCCAGGCGGCTTTGCAGGCTGTCCCCCGGCTTTCCGGCCAGGCTTTCGCTGTGCATGCCGGAGGGCTTGTACAAAAAGGCGAGGTTTTTTCCGCGGGCTATGAGGCGCGGCCCGTCGGCGGGCGCGGCCGCTTCTTTTTCCGGCGCTTCTTTGCCCTCTTCCGTGCCTTCTTCCGCAAGGCTCAGGGCCTCGCCTGCACGCACCTTGTACGAAGCGGCGGCCGGGCGGCCGTTCACGCGGGCAAGGCCCAGCTCGCAGAGGCGGCGGCGTCCGCGCAGGCCCATGCCCGGCACAAGGAGCGCGAGGGCGCGGTCGAGCCTTGATCCTTCCTCTTCCTGCGTGACGGTGAGGCTTTTCATCCTTTCTCTCCTTCGGGCAGAGGGTCGCCCTCATACCATATCCGCGTCATGGTCAGGCCCTGGGGCGGCGCGGTGAAGGGGGCCATGCGCCTGTCTTTCGAGGCCAGCAGCGCAGGAATGTCTTCAGGCCGGAATTTTCCCCTTCCGCAGGCCACCATGAGGCCCGTGAGGTTGCGCACCATCTGTTTGAGAAAGCCGTTGCCTTCAAAGCGAACATCCAGCTTCAGGCAGCCCTCGGGCAGCGCAGCCTCTTTGGTGCGCGCGGGGGTTCGCGTGATGGAGTAGAGCGTGCGCACCGTGCTTTTGTGCGGGGTGCCCGCGTTCTGAAGCGCCGCGAAGTCGTGCTCGCCCACAAGGTAGGGTATGGCCGCGTCGAAAAGGTCGAGGTCGAAGGGGCCGCAGGCCCACACGAAGGGGTAGAGCTTCGGCGGGGTGCACAGGCGGTCGAGCCACAGGGAATAGGTATAGGCCTTGCGCTTCACGCTGAAGCAGGCGTCGAAATCGTCCGGCACGAGGCGCGCGTCCATGACGCGGATATCGTGGGGCAGGAGGGTGTTCAGCGCAAGTTTCCAGCGCACCCGGGCCCTGTCTTCGGGAATGTCGCAGTGGGCCACCTGCGCGTCGGCGTGCACGCCCGCGTCGGTGCGGCCCGCGCCCTGGACGTGGGTCGGCCTGCCCGCCACCTGGGAAACGGCGCGTTCCACAAAGGCCTGCACCGTGGGCGGGTCTTCCCTGTCCTTCCAGGCCTGTATCTGCCAGCCGTGATAGTGGGTGCCCACATAGGCGAGGGTAAGCTTGAGGCGCGGCATCAGAGTTCCACCAGTTCCACGGTGCAGGGGGCGATGGGGATGCCGAGGAAAAGCTCGCCCATGCGCGTGAAGCGGGGCACATCGTCCGTGGTGAGGAAGCGCACGGAGCCGGGGCAGAGCGGCATGCCCACGTCGGGGCCGGAGCCGCGTGCGAGATGCTTTTCCTGAAGGAGCGCGCGCACCTTGCGCGCCGTGTTGTTTGCGGAATCCACCAGGGTCACGCCTTCACCTGCGGCGCGGGCAATGGCGTTCCTCAGAAGGGGGAAGTGCGTGCAGGCCAGCACCAGCGTGTCGGGTACTTCCAGGCCCTGTTCGCGCGGGTTGCGGAACATGGGGTCGAGGTAGCGCGCGGCCAGAGCTTCGGCCAGCGGCCCTTCCAGAAGGCCGTCTTCCGCCATGGACACAAAGAGCGGGCAGGCCTTGGCGGAAATGCGCGCGTCGGGCATGCGGCGCAGTATGGCCTCTTCATAGGCGCGGCCGCGAATGGTGCCGCTTGTGGCGATCACGGCAATGTATCCGCTTTTCGTAGCCCGGCAGGCCGCTTCGGCCCCGGGTTCCACCACGCCTACCACGTCTATGTCGGGGTGTGCTTCCTGAAGCAGGGGAAGCGCTGCAGCCGTGGCCGTGTTGCAGGCCACCACAAGGAGCTTCACGCCGCGCTCCACCAGCTTTGCGGATGCTTCAAGGGCGTATTTCCGCACGGTTTCCACGCCCTTGGTGCCGTAGGGCATGCGCGCCGTGTCGCCTAAATAAAGGAAGGATTCGTTGGGCAGCTGCTCCCGCATGGCGCGCAGCACCGTCATGCCGCCTACGCCGGAATCGAAAAGCCCTATGGGCAGCTCGCGCCGTGAGGAAAGGCTGGAGGATATGCCCTGTGTGGTGATCATACGCCCTCGCATGGTTGTTTTTCGTCGGGCCTTCGCCCTGCCTGTTCCTAGCGCGCCTTGGGCGCAAAGGCAATGCCGCCCGGGCCGGAACCGGGCGCAGAGGAAAAGATTTTGTTCCCCGGGAGCTTTTTACGCCGCATCCGTCTTGACAAGAATACTGAACTGTAACAAACACAGTACAAGGAATGTCTGCCATACGGCAGGCTTCCCCGGCCCTTGCGGGCCAACGATTTCACGATGTTTTTGAGGGCTTTTTGTATGAGTTCCGCTCCGCTCACACTCAGAGGTACAGTTTCCCCCCTTGAAGGCGGCCCCTGCCGCGTAGCACTTCTTGACGGCGAAGAACAGGAATGGCCCATTTTCCCGCGCGGCGCCGGCGCGGATCTGGCCGAAATGGTCGGTTCCCCTGTGGAACTTCTGTGCAAGGTCATGGAAGAAGGCCAGCGCCAGATTTATGTGCGTTCCTATAAATTCCTCGATGAGGCGGACAACGAGCTCTGGCTCTGAGCTTTCCTGACGGTATTCCTTTTTCCTGGCCCCGCGCGAAGGGGTGCGGCCTGTCTCCTGCGGCCTTTTCCGGCGGGCGGGAGCCTTGGGCCTTTGCCCTGCGCGGCGTTTTCCGCCTGCCTTCCGGGGAAGGCGGGGGCCTGCGCCGTGTTCGCAGGAAGCCCCGGGCGCAGCTTTCCGCCGCGTCTTTCCTGTCCCGCCGCTTCTGCGTCGGGCATCAGCTTTTTCGCCCCGGGATGAGTATATGGAGAGTATTCGCGTCGGCAATCTGGAGATAGGCGGGGGTCGCCCCTGCATCATCGTGCCCCTGACCTCGCCTTCCCTGCAGGGGCTGGAAGAAGAGGCCGCGGGCCTTTCCTCCCTGCCTGCGGACATGGCGGAATGGCGCGTGGACATGTTCGGCGCTCCCGGGGCCGTGGACGAAGGGGCCGTGCGCGAGGCGCTTGCCATGCTGCGCAGGATCCTTTCCGTGCCGCTTCTGGCTACGTTCCGCACCGTGGACGAGGGCGGGCGGCGCCCCCTGGGCGCGGAAGGCTACGCATCGCTCTGCAACCTGCTTTGCGAAAGCGGCCTTGTCGACCTTCTGGACGTGGAGGCCTTTTTCCGTTCGGGCAAGGCGAAGGGGATCATCGCCCGAGCCCATGCCTGCGGCGTGCCCGTGGTGGCGAGCAACCACGATTTCCACGCCACGCCCCCGAAAGGGGAAATCGTGCGCCGTCTGCTCTTCATGCAGGAGGAGCTCGGGGCGGACATGGCCAAGATAGCCGTCATGCCGCAGAGCCCGGCCGATGTGCTCACCCTGCTTTCCGCCACGGAAGAGGCCTTTTCCCGGGCAGAAAGGCCCGTCATCACCATGAGTATGGGGCCTCTCGGGGTGATCAGCCGCGTGAGCGGCCGCTTCTTCGGCAGCGCCGCCACCTTCGGCGCGGCGAAGAAGGCCAGCGCCCCCGGCCAGATGGACGTTGCCGCCCTCCACGCCGTGCTGCGCGAGCTGGAGGCCGCTTCCAGGTAGCTTTTGGGATCAGCGCGGAGGAGCGGCGCTTTCCCGGCAGGGGCCGCTGAGGCATCGGCAAAGGTGAGAAATGCCCTACCGCAGGGTGAGCGGCGCATTGATTTCAACGCCGGGCTGTGCTGCGGCGTCTGCCTTAAGGGGGCCGTGCCCTTCGTACCCCGCCGTCCCCCAAAACACCGCGCCGTAGTCTTGGCTGCGGGGCCGCGGCAATTTTCGGGATCTCATCGGGGAGCACGCTCCCTTCATGCCTTTTCACGGGCCGTCCCGCGCTCTTCTCCTTTTCTTCGCTGCTTCCGCACTTTTTACGGCCGGGCCTCTTTGAGCCTGCACGGCCTTTTTCTTCCCACGCAATTCTTCCTCCGGGTAGGGGAACGCTTTTTCTTCCGGAAATGGAGCGGAGCGCTCCGTGCCTTTGTCCCCGCCGTACTCCGGCGGGCGATTTTTTCAAAAAAGTTGCCTTTTCCCCCTAGACGGGAAACAAAACGGAATTACCTATTGCCTGTAAGCGAGAGCGCCGCACGGCGTCCCTTACCTTAAAGAAGCAAGAATTGAGGAGGAAATATAGTATGGGCAAGATTATTGGTATCGACCTTGGCACCACCAACAGCTGCGTTTATGTGATGGAAGGCAAGGAGCCCAAGTGCATCTCCAATCCCAATGGCGGCCGGACTACCCCGTCCATCGTCGCTTTTACCGATAAAGAACGTCTGGTGGGCGAAACTGCCAAGCGCCAGGCCGTGACCAACCCCGATCGTACCATCTTCGCCGTGAAGCGCCTCATGGGCCGCCGCGCCGACGCTCCCGAAGTGCAGCACTGGATGAAGCACGCCCCCTACGCCATTGTGGCTTCCGCCAACGGCGACGCGGCCGTGCGCGTGGACGGGCACGACTACAGCCCGCAGGAAATTTCCGCCGTCATCCTCGGCCAGCTCAAGAAGGACGCCGAAGCCTATCTCGGCGAGCCTGTGACCGAAGCGGTCATCACCGTCCCTGCCTACTTCAATGACGCTCAGCGTCAGGCCACCAAGGACGCCGGCCGCATCGCCGGTCTGGAAGTGAAGCGTATCATCAACGAACCCACGGCCGCCTCCCTGGCCTACGGTTTCGACAAGAAGGCCAACGAAAAGATCGCGGTGTTCGACCTTGGCGGCGGCACGTTCGATATCTCCATCCTGGAAGTGGGCGACAACGTCGTGGAAGTGCGCGCCACCAACGGCGATACCTTCCTCGGCGGCGAAGACTTCGACCAGCGCATCATCAATTTCCTGGTGGAAGAATTCAAGAAGGAGAACGGCATCGACCTCTCCAAGGACAGCATGGCCCTGCAGCGCCTGAAGGAATCCGCCGAAAAGGCCAAGAAGGAACTTTCCACCTCCATGGAGGCGGAAGTGAACCTGCCCTTCATCACTGCCGACCAGAACGGCCCCAAGCACCTGCTGGTCAAGCTCTCCCGCGCCAAGCTGGAAGCCATGGTCAGCGACCTTGTGGACCGCACCATCGAGCCCTGCAAGAAGGCCCTGGCCGACGCCGGCCTGTCCGCCAATCAGATCGACGAGGTCATCCTCGTGGGCGGCATGACCCGTATGCCGCTGGTGCAGAAGGTGGTGGGCGAGTTCTTCGGCAAGGATCCCAACCGCTCCGTGAACCCTGACGAAGTGGTGGCCATGGGCGCCGCCATCCAGGGCGGCATCCTGACCGGCGACGTGAAGGACGTACTGCTGCTCGACGTGACCCCGCTCTCCCTCGGCATCGAGACCATGGGCGGCGTGTTCACCAAGCTCATCGACCGCAACACGACCATCCCGACCCGCAAGAGCAACGTCTTCACCACGGCGGCGGACAATCAGCCTTCCGTGTCCATCCACGTGCTGCAGGGCGAACGGCCTATGGCTGCCGACAATATGACCCTGGCCCGCTTCGACCTGACCGGCATCCCGCCGGCGCCCCGCGGCGTGCCGCAGATCGAGGTCAGCTTCGACATCGACGCCAACGGCATCGTCAACGTGTCGGCCAAGGATATGGGCACCGGCAAGGAACAGTCCATCAAGATCCAGTCCTCCTCCGGCCTCTCGGAAGAAGACATCCAGCGCCTGGTGCGTGAAGCCGAGGCCCACGCCAGCGAAGACAAGAAGAAGCAGGAAGTCATCGAGGCCCGCAACCATGCCGACAGCCTCATCTACGGCACGGAAAAGAGCCTGAACGACCTGGGCGACAAGGCCGATGCCGGCCTCAAGGCCGACCTGGAAGGCAAGATCGCCAATCTGCGCAAGCTGATGGAAGGCGATGACGCCGCGGCCATCAAGGCGGCCACCGAAGAGCTGGCCAAGGCCTCGCACAAGCTGGCCGAGCAGCTCTACCAGCAGCAGGGCGGCGCGCAGCCCGGCGCCGACGGCGGTTGCGCCGGCGGTTCCTGCGGCGGCAATGCCGGCGGTTCCGCCAATGGCGGCGACGACGTGGTGGATGCCGACTATACGGAAGTGAAAAAGTAAACCTCCCGACGCATGAGCGTCAGCGTCTGTGCCAAAGGCGGGCTTCGGCCCGCCTTTTTTCGTCTCTGCCGCCCATCCCGTCCGCCGCCCGCTCGCAGCGCAAGGCTTGCCTCGTGCTGCCCCCTGTATTATTCTTGATGGGAACAGCCATCCATCGGGAGGGAACATGAAAAAGATACAGCTTTTTACGCTGCTCGTGTCGGTGTTTCTGCTGGCAGGCGGCTGCGTCAATGGTTCCTACCACGATTACGATTCGCGGCACCGTCCCCCGCCGCCTCAGGGGCACCGACCTCCACCGCCTCAGGATCACCGCCCACCGTCGGATCAACGGCCCGTACTCCGTCCGGAACACAAGCCGGCCCCGCCGCCGGCCGCGCATCCCGACCAGCGGCCCGACCGGCCGCATCGCCGGTCATGATACGGGAATGGCCACACGAAAACTGAGATGACCGACGGCAGCCGGCGTCCCCTCGCCGGTCTTCGTCCGCCGCATGACCGACGCGCCCGCCGCGCATGGCGGTTGCGCGCCTTCTTCTACTACTACCGGGATTGGTGTTACATGACTCTGCCGCGCTCCTTATCTTCCGCCGGACTCCTCATCCTCCTCTGCGTTGCCCTGAGCGGGTGCAAATTCTCTTCCACAAGCAGCAAGGAAGAACCCAAACCCGCCGTCAAGCAGGGCCCCTGCGTCGTGCTGGCCCTGCCTTCGAGCGGCCCCTATGCGGCCATTTCCAACAAGATCCGCCGCGGCGCGACCGTTGCGGTGCAGGAAATGAAAGCCAACGGCATAGACGCCCGTCTGGAACAGCTCAATACCAGCGCCGCCGACTGGCTGGTCAAGCTGGATGCCCTGCCCGAAAGCTGCGCCGTGGTCGGCGGCCCCCTGCAGGCCCCGGTCTACGCCAAGGCCAGAGAGGCGGGCGCTCTGCAAAAGCGTGCCTTCTTCACCTTCATGCCCGCGCTCGATGACGGGGAGGAAGGCGTCCAGGCCTGGCGTTTCTTCCCCAGCCCGCAGGACCAGATCGACGCCCTGCTGGCCTTTGCCATCGACGACATGGGCATCTCCACCTTCGGGGCCTTCCACCCCAGCGACGCCTTCGCCCTGCGCATGACCGGCCTCATGGAGCAGACGCTCACCAAGCGCGGCCTCAGCCTGCAAAAGGCCTCCTATGACGCCGCCAACCCCAATTCCTGGGTCAACGCCGTCGCGCCGCTCATCAATCCCACCCAGAGCCAGGACGGCAGCAGCGCCACCCCCATCCCGCAGACGGCCTTTGAGGCCCTCTTCCTGCCGGATTCCTGGCGCAACATGCCCATGCTGACCACCGCCCTCACCTACAACGGCGAGGACCGGCTCGTGCTCATGGGCACGACCCTCTGGGAACAGGGCCTCTCCGGCAAGAGCGTGGTCAATATCGAGCGCTTCGCCCTCGCCGTCTTCCCCGGCGCCTGGAACCAGGCCCGCGCCCCCAAGGCCCTGCAGAGTGCCGGGCATGACTTCTGGACCGCGCTGGGCTATGACTTTGCCCGCTTCTCCATGCAGCTCGGCTTTGCCAAGCGGCCCCCCAGCCCGGACGTCACCGCCGCCTGCGCCCGCTTGCGCATGGTCTGGGGCATGGCCCCCATCAAGTGGGACGGCAACGGCATCGCCCATCAGCAGCTCTACCTCTTCCAGCCCGCGGCCAACGGCATGAAGCCCCTCACGCTGGATGAATACAAGGCCACCCGCCAGGCCATCCTGCAGCGTGCCGCCCTGCGCATGCAAGGCCTGCCCAGCGTGGATGCCCAGGGCAACCCCCTTGTGCCCGGCGCGCAGCCCGGTGTACAACCCGGCATGCCCGGACAGCCTGTCCCGCTGGACGCCAACGGTCAGCCCATCGTCCAGCCCGCCGCTGCCCAGACAGGGGCCCAGCCCGCGCCGCAACAGCCCATCGGCACCACGCCGATACCTTCCTACAAGCTGCGGCTGCCCGGATCGGCCAACTAGCACCAGTCCTTCCCGTCGGACGCGGCTCTGCCGCGTCCGACCTTTTCAAGCCCAAAGGAAACCACATGTCCGAAAAAAACATCTCGCAGGCTGACGTGGCCCATATGGCCACGCTCTCGCGCCTGTACGTCTCCCCGGATGAGCAGGCCCTCTTTGCCCGCCAGTTCGGCGACATCCTCGCCTACATGGATGTGCTCGCCGAAGTGGATACCACCGGCATCGAACCGCTTTACAGCCCGGTACAGCATGAGGCCTCCCTGCGTGAGGACGAGGCCCGCCACCTCCGCAGCCGTGAAGCCGTCCTTGCCAATGCCCCGCATGGCGACGGGGAATATTTTGTCGTGCCGCGCATCGTCTAGTCCGACGGAGACCCCCATGACCGATTTCCACACCCTCAGTCTGGGCGACGCCCTGGACGCCCTGCATTCCCGACGCATGACCGCCGAACAGGCCACACAGGCCTGCCTTGACCGCATCGCCGCCACGGAACCGGTGGTGGACGCCCTGCTCCATGTCGATGCCGAAAAAGCCCTGGCCCGCGCCCGCGCGCTGGACGCTCAGGGCCCGGATACGTCCAAGCCCCTCTGGGGCATCCCCATTACCGTCAAGGACGCCCTCTCCACCGAAGGCATGCCCACCACCGCCGGTTCCCGCATCCTGGAAGGCTTCACCCCCATCTATGACGCCTTCGTGGTGGAACGCCTCAAGCAAGCCGGGGCCGTCATCCTCGGCAAGAACAATCTGGACGAGTTCGCTATGGGCTCCGGCACCGAGAACTCCGCCTACAAGCCCAGCCGCAACCCCTGGGATCCCCAGCGCGTGCCCGGCGGCTCCAGCGGCGGTTCCGCCGCCTCCGTGGCCGCGGGCCAGTGCTTCGCCTCCCTCGGTTCGGATACCGGCGGTTCCATCCGCCAGCCCGCCGCCCTCTGCGGCTGCGTAGGCCTCAAGCCCACCTATGGCCGCGTCTCCCGCTACGGTCTCATCGCCTACGGCTCCTCCCTGGATCAGGTAGGCCCCCTGGCCCGCAGCGTGGAAGACTGCGCCCGCGTCCTCTCCGTCATCGCCGGATACGATGAACGCGACACCACCTGCGCCCCCGCGCCCCTCGACGACTACGTGGACGCCGCCCGCAACGGCAAAAGCTCCGCCAGTCTCGACGGCGTGCGCCTCGGCCTGCCCCGCGAATTCTACGGCGACGGCCTCGCCCCCGAAGTCCGCGAGGCCTGCAACAAGGCCATCGAGGCCGCCCGCGCCGCCGGGGCCGATATCGTGGACGTGAGCCTGCCCCACACCCACGCGGCCATCGCCACCTACTACATCATCGCCATGGCCGAAGCCTCCTCCAACCTCGCCCGCTTCGACGGCGTGCGCTACGGCCGCCGCGCCGAGAACGTGGAGAATCTGGAAGAGCTCTACTTCCGCTCCCGCAGCGAAGGCTTCGGGCAGGAAGTCAAACGCCGCATCATGCTGGGCACCTACGTGCTCTCCTCCGGCTACTATGACGCCTACTACCGCAAGGCCGCGCAAGTCCGCCGCCTCATCCGCGACGAATACCACGCCGCCCTCGGCCAGTGCGACGCCCTCTTCTGCCCCGTCTCCCCGGTGACCGCCTGGAAGCTCGGCCACAAGAACGACGACCCGCTGCAGATGTACCTCATGGACGCCTATACCCTGTCCCTCAACCTCGCCGGCCTGCCCGGCCTCTCCCTGCCCGTGGGCCTCGGCACGGAGTCCGGTCTGCCCGTCGGCATGCAGCTCATGGGCCTGCCCTTCTCCGAAGCCGCCCTGCTCCGCACCGGCGCAGCCCTCGAAGCCGTCCTCCCCACCATCGGCTCCCCCGCCGGGCTGTAGGCGCTGGCGAGCGATCATTTATGTGAGGGGGAGAGGGGAACCGTTTTTCAAAACGGTTCCCCTCTCCCCCTCACGCTCCCCCTCTCCCTTCCCCAAACTTTTACCGGGGTCCATGACGGACGACGTGACTCGCCAAGCTGACGCGTGGCCGACACGTCCCCCGGCGATACGAAAAAACACAGGCCGGACAGCGAAAACCGTCCGGCTAGTTCTTTTGTACAGAGTTTGGCTGGCTTGTAGTCAGGCGACGCCTTCCCATACCGTAACGCCTGATGTCTGGACAAATAAAGTTTTTTGGAAGGGAGGGGTTCGGGGAGGGGAACCTTT
>DWYJ01000017.1 GCA_019118745.1 Candidatus Desulfovibrio gallistercoris
ATGCTGACGCTGCCCTCACACTACGGAAAAAGCGTGGTTTTTCCGTGTGTTCGGTTGCGGGTAGTCGCTCTCGCGACTACCAGAGCAATCCACATTTTCAATGTGGAATTGCTCTAGTCCACGTCCACGCACTGCCAGGGCAGGCCGTAGACGTTGAGGTCGGCCATGAAGGGATCGGGGTCGAACTGCTCCATGTTCCAGACGCCGGGCTTGCGCCACTGGCCGGTGACGATCATCTTGGCGCCGATCATGGCGGGCACGCCGGTGGTGTAGGAGATGGCCTGCGAGCCCACTTCCCGGTAGCATTCCTCATGATCGCAGATGTTGTAGATGTAGACGGCCTTTTCCTTGCCGTCCTTGACGCCGCGCATGACGTCTCCGATGCAGGTCTTGCCCTTGGTCAGCGGGCCGAGGGAGGCCGGGTCGGGCAGCAGCTTGCTCAGGAACTGGATGGGCACGATGTCCATACCGTTGTAGTTCACCGGGTCGATGCGGGTCATGCCCACGTTGCCCAGCACCTTGAGGTGGTTCAGGTAGTTCTCGGAGAAGGTCATCCAGAAGCGGGCGCGCTTGATGCCCTTGAGGTTCTGCACGAGGGATTCCAGCTCCTCATGATACATGAGGAAGCACTTCTTGGGCCCGATGTTGTCCGGGAAATCGTAGGTCATGCTCCAGGCCAGCGGGTCGGTCTCCACCCATTCGCCGCGTTCCCAGTAGCGGCCGCGCGCGGTCACTTCGCGGATGTTGATCTCCGGGTTGAAGTTGGTGGCGAAGGGCTGGCCGTGATCGCCCGCGTTGCAGTCGATGATGTCCAGCACATGCACTTCGTCCAGCTTGTGCTTCATGACCCAGGCCGCGAAGACGTTGGTCACGCCGGGATCGAAGCCCGAACCGAGCAGGGCCGTCAGCCCCGCCTCGCGGAAACGGTCCTGATAGGCCCACTGCCATTTGTATTCGAACTTCGCCGTGTCCAGCGGCTCGTAATTGGCCGTGTCCATGTAGTGGACGCCGCATTCGAGGCAGGCATCCATGACATGCAGATCCTGATAGGGCAGGGCGATGTTGCAGACCACTTCCGGCTTGACTTCGCGGATGAGGCTGCACAGTTCGGGCACGTTGTCGGCATCCACCTTCGCCGTGGCGATGTCCACGCCGAAACGGTTCTTCACCGATGCGGCGATGTCGTCGCACCGCGACTTGGTACGGCTGGCAAGGGTGATCTTGCCGAAAACGCCTTCAGCCTTGGCCGCCTGCGCCACCTTGTGCGCCACAACGCTGCCGACGCCCCCGGCGCCGATGATCAGAATGTCCGCCATGATGTCTCCTTTTGGGGTAAAGGGCCCGTCGGGCCTGTCCAGAACGGGATGCGCCCAATCAGTTGCGCGTGCCGATGACATAGCCTGAAGCGGGCGCAAGGTAAAGGGCGGCGCGGGCCGTGTCCCGGCGTTTTTTCTGTGACAAGACGCCGCCGTCCTGTGCCGGGCCCGCGAGGAAAAAGAGATGATGAAAAAAGTCTGTCCGGCGTTCGGCGGGCTCAGGCGCTTTCATCCGGCTGATAGGCCAGACGTTCCAGCGGCACGCTGCGGGCTATGTCGGCAAGGGCGGCCTCCGCCTGCGCGCGCATGTGCGGCGAGAAGATGACCTTGATCAAGGCTTCCCTGCGGTCCAGGACGGTGAAATAGGCCACGTTTTCATAGGCCTCCAGAAGAAAGCGGAAAAGGGCCGTCCGTTCCGCCGGAAGGCGCAGATAGAGCGCGGCGCTCTCGCGCGCCGGGGGGAGGACGGCGGAACGGTCGCGGCGACGCCGCAGGGACGGCAGGGGGGCGGCATCAGGCATCAGTACAGCCCCAGAAAGCGCGCCCCGGCCACCAGCAGCATGGCGAAGATGATGGTGCCGAAAAAGCTTTTGGTCTTCCAGGCCACCAGCAGCGAGGGCAGGGCGGCCACAAGGTAGAGGTTCCCCGGCGTGGGGTCGAACTTGTCGTTATAATAGAAGATCTGCGAAGCGAGCAGGGCCGCCATGACCGAGACGGGCACGAAGGAGAGCCAGTGCCGGAGCAGGGGCGGCAGTTTTTCCGCCCGAAGGTACATGACGGGCAGGACGCGGGGGATGGCAGTCACCAGCGTACAGCCGATGATGCACCAGACGAGTTCCGCATGCTGAGCAAGGAAATTCATGCGCGTTCCTCCTGCGGACGCCGGTCCTGCCGGGCGAGCAGCCAGGTCCCGGCGCAGGCAGCCAGCACGGTGGCCACGACCACGTTCCACTGCCCCATGCCCGCGATCTTGAAGCCGAGGGAGAGCAGACCGGCCAGCAGGGCGACCACGACATGCAGACGGCTCACGCATTGCGGCACGAGCAGGGCGAGGAACATGGCCGTCAGCGCGTAATCGAGGCCCAGCGGGCGGACATCGGTCACCAGCTCGCCGCAGAAGACGCCCAGCGCCGTGCCGCCGACCCAGGCGGAGTGGGCCGTGATGTTGCAGGAGTACAGGGTCGCCGCCGCAAGCTGCCAGCCTTTCTGGAACGCGCCGATGTGCACGCCGAAGGTCTCGTCCGTGAGTTCACAGCCGAAAAGGAAGCGCTGCCAGCGCTTGAGCGGGGCCAGATATTCCGCCAGCGCGGCGGACATGAGCAGATGCCGCAGATTGACCACGAATACCGCCACCACCACCGAGAGCGCACCGACGCCCGCCCCCCAGAGACCGGCGACCACGAATTGCCCGGAACCGGCAAAGAGCAGCACGGACATGAGGACGGCCAGAGAAGGCGGGATCTGGCTCTTGACGGCAAGCACGCCAAAGGCGAAGCCTACGGGCACATAGCCGAGAACGATGGGCAGGGCGCGGCGCACGCCGGCGCTGACAGGGGATGGCATATGACCTCCTGCGGGCCGCGGCCCGCGATTGCGAGTCCCCTTGATAGCGCTTTCATCCGGCACTGGCAAGGATGCCGCCGCGCCCGGACGCCCGCGGGGAGTGGGTACGAATGAGAGATGATGGATCACGGCAGCGCTCGCTGGCAGCGCTTTCCCTTTTGTGTTTTGCACTGGCCGATGTTCGGGACGGGCTCGGCCCCTTTTTCGGAGTGTATCTGCAAAGTCATGGCTGGGGGCCTGACGCCATCGGCTACGTGATGACGCTGGGCGGGCTCATGGGGGTGGTGGCGGCTTCGCCGCTGGGCGCGCTGGTGGATGCCTCGCACGACAAGCGGCGGCTGCTGACCGTCGTGGTGCTGGGCATCGTGCTGGCCGCCGTGGCCGTTTTCCTGTCCCCTCTGCCGCTGGTGGCCGGGGCGAGCCAGATCACGCAGGGCCTGCTGGCGGCGGCCGTGGCCCCGCTCATCAGCGCGCTGAGCCTGGGGCTCGTGGGGCAGGCGGGCCTGTCTGCCCGGCTGGGCCGCAACGAGGCCTGGAACCACGCGGGCAATGCCGCCAGCGCGGTGCTGGGCGGCGCGGTAGGCTGGTTCTACGGCATCGGCGGCGTGCTCCTGGTCATGGCGGGCATGGGCCTGCTTTCCCTGCTGGCGGTGCGGGGGATACAGCCCCAGCACATCGATTATGCCGCGGCGCGCGGACTGGAGACGGCCGAAAGGACGCAGGCGGCCGGTCCCGCCCCTTCGCGCCTGAGCCTGCTGTTCGGGGACAAGGCGTTGCTCTGCACCGGCGGGATCATGCTGTTCTTCCATCTGGGCAATGCCGCCATGCTGCCGCTGCTCGGGCAGTCCGCCGTGGCCCATTTCGACGTGGACCCCGCCGTGTATACGGCATGCACGGTGCTGGTGGCGCAGGGCACCATGATCCTGACTGCGCTCTGGGCCGCCTGGATCGCTCCGCGCCGGGGCTACGGGCCTGCGCTCTTCTGCGCGCTCATCGCCCTGCCCGTACGCGGCTTGGTCGCCGGTTTCTGGCAAAGCCCCTGGAATATCGTGCCCGTACAGATACTGGATGGCGTGGGGGCGGGCATCATGGGCGTGGTGACGCCGGGCATGGTCGCCCTGTTGTTGCGGGGCAGCGGACACATCAACCTCGGCCTGGGGATGGTGATGACGCTGCAGGGGATAGGCGCGGCCTTCAGCGCCACCTGGGGCGGCGTCGTGGCCGATCTGTACGGCTACAGCATGGCCTTTCTGGCGCTGGCGGTCGCGCCGTGCGTGGCCCTGCTGCTCCTGCTTGCGGGCATCCGCTTTTTGCCGCGCCTGCGGGATGCTCTGTCGCGGCAGGAAAGCCGGCAAATCGGACGATATAAGGCTGAAGTTCGGTAAAAAATAGAAAGACACTCTGCATGCTTCTCGTGGGGCGAGGGGAGCGCTGCCCGTGTGCCTGCCGCTTCTGCCTAACTATGCAGCAAAGCGTATCATCGGGTCTTGGAGACTTGCCTTTGGGCGGCTCAGTGCGTATAGTTACAAGGAATGATTCCCTTTAACGAAAAGGCAGGAACGTATGTCAGAAAATGCTGAACCGGTTGGCGGCGTCGGCGCGCTTTCGGGGATGAGCCCGGCGGGGACGGTCGGATATTTCCGGCAGACCTCCCGGACGCCTGGTCGCGAGCAGGATTCCTACGGGCAGTTCGCTACGGCGCAGGAAAAAGCCGCGGCGCAGCAGGGGGAAGACGCTTCCGCCCAGGCTGGCGACAGCGTTCAGCTTTCTCCTGAAGCCGAACAGCAGCTCAAGGAGCTGAAGCAGCGGGATGCGGAGGTGCGCGCGCATGAGCGGGCGCATATGGCCGCTGCCGGGCAGCACGCCATGGGCGGCGCGCAATATACCTATCAGGCCGGGCCTGACGGACGCCGCTACGCCATAGGCGGGCACGTCAACATCGATACGTCGGAGGTCCCCGACGATCCGGAAGCCTCGGAAGAAAAGGCGCAGCAGGTACGGCGTGCTGCGCTCGCGCCGGGCGATCCTTCGGCTCAGGACATGCAGGTGGCTGCGCAGGCCGCCCAGATGGAAGCCGAAGCCCGTGTGGATGCCCGCGAGGAAAAGCAGGAAGAGGCGCAGAGCGGAGCGGCCGACGGCGGCATGCAGGCGAACGTGGACCCCCTCACCAGCAGTCTGGCGGCGGGGCCCAACGTGAATATGGCGGCGCAGGGCTCCGGCGTGGCCGCCTCTGCGGGGAGCCGTCAGGATGAGGCGCTTGGGAGCATCGAGACCGAGCGCAGTTCCCGGCGGCAGGCCGTGCAGGCCTATGAAAGCGCCAGCCTGGGCTTTCCCTCTGCCGGGGAGCTGTCGCGCGGAGCCTCGTCCGGCGACGGCGGCTCATGGCGGATGACGGCTGACGGTCTCTTTGCCGCTTACAGCAGCAGCGGCAGCCAGCCGCAGCGTCCCCAGGCTGCCGGCGGCGAGAGCGTCTGGTCCGGCGTCAGCCCGCAGCGTGCTGCGCGGACGTACTCCGGCATGGCCGGCGGCACGGGCTACAGCGCTTCCGCCAGCGTTTCCGGAGCCATGTTCTCCTTTGCCGTTTAGCGCGTTCAAACTGAAAATGTTCTAGACGCGCAACATATGGATCTCTTCGAGCCCGTTCTCTCAGAGAGCGGGCTTTTTTTGTGCCCGGACCTCGGCCGGCCGTCCGCCGCGCTGCTGGTGGAAAACGCGGGTATGGCGCTGCGGCAGCAGCGACGAGTGAAAGGAGCAGCGAGCCGGAGGCACGCTTAGGCAGGTGGGGCGGCACGTCGTGCCGCTAAGGCGGGCATGCACGACAAGGGGAAGGGAAACTGGGAGACGAGAAAGAAGAGAGGCAAGGCCGTTTCCGGCCTTGCCTCTTCTTCCCGCTAAGCGGGATGTCCGCTGGGCATGATGCCCTCCATGCCCAACAGAACCATCATACGCCGGAACGTACGCCGGCGCAACTAGTAGACGACGCTGTAGCTCATGACCTCGGGGCGGTGGAAGACGAATTCCACGCGCCGGTTGGCCGCCTTGCTCTCCTCGTTGATGCCGGGCTTGTACGGGCGGGTATCCCCGTAGCAGATCCCGCGCAACGTAGTCGGCTTGATCCCCTGGGTGGTCAGGTAGTGCAGAGCGGCGGCGGCACGGGCCCCGGAGAGCTCCCAGCCAGAAGGATAGTTGGGCTTGGCTTCGGCCGAATCCGCATGACCACGCACCACGAGATACAGGTTGTACTCGCGCAGGATCTTGATCACATTGCCGAGGACCTTAATGCCCTGCGGGGACAGTACCGCCGAACCGGGCTGGAACATGGCGTCCGAATTGACGCGCAGCTGCACGCCCACGTCATCGGCGCTGATGCCCGACGCGCTTTGCGGGATGGCGTCGGCCATGAGCATCTGCTGCAGCTTCTGCGCGATGGCGATATGGGACTTTTCATTTTCCGAGATACGGAGAGAGTCCGTGCTGATGCGCGCGGTGTTCTGCAGGAAGGGGTTGTTGGAGACCGGCGACGTGGCGCTGGAATCGTACTGCAGTTCTCCCTTGAAGTAGGCCGCAAGACCGGCCTTCGTTTCAGGAGAGACCGTGCTCAATACCCACAGGAGAAGAAAAAAGGCCATCATGGCGGTCACAAAGTCCGCGTAGGCAACTTTCCATGCACCTGCCATACATCCTCCTTAAAAGATCCGTCTTCTCCAGGGCGGGCTTAGGCGCTGCGCAGGCGCTCTTCCATTTCGGCGAAACGGGGCCGGAAGGGATAAGGGACGGCGCGGCGGCCATATTCCACGGCGATGAGCGGCGTTGCGCCACGGATGGCGGCGGAGACGGCTTCCTTGACGGCGTTGAAATAGAAATGCTCTTCGGAAACGTAGTTCTCCAGCTTGGAGCCCATAGGCCCGAACAGACCGTAGCAGGAAAGGATACCGATGAAGGTGCCGACGAGGGCTGCGGCGATGTAGTGGCCCAGCACTTCCGGCGGTTCGTTGATGTTGCCCATGGCGAGCACGACGCCGAGCACGCAGGCCACGATACCCATACCAGGCATGGACTCGGCCATGTGCGTGATGGCGTGCGCGGGCAGCAGACCTTCACCCTGCATGGTGCGCATATCCACGTCCATGAGGCTGTTGATGTCGGCCGGGTCGCCGGTGGTCAGGTAAACGCGCAGGGTGTCGCCGATGAAGTTGACCAGGGTCGTATTTTTGGAGATGCCGGGATACTTGCTGAAAATGGGGCTCGATTCCGGCTTTTCCACGTCGCTTTCCACGCTGATGACGCCTTCACGATGCATCTTGGTGAAGAGGGTGTACAGCAGCGCCAGGGTGTCCAGATAGCGTTCCTTGCTGGAACCCGGGTCGGAAAAGAGGTTTTTCAGGCTCTTGGTGATGAGCTTGAAGGTGTACTTCGTCTGCGAGCCGAAAAATGCGCCCAGACCGCAGCCAAGGATGATGATGAGCTCGGCGGGCTGAAAAAGGACGGACCATTCCCCGTGCGCAACAGTATAGCCCACGATCACGGAGGAGAAAACGACGATGAGGCCTATCAGAAGATACATACAGTCCCACCAGCGCCGGCAACTAGCCGGGTTTACCTGCCCGGAACGATTTCCGGAAAAATGCCATACCTAACTATAACGCCCGGAGAAGAAAAATCTTTAGCCTTCTTCGGGCACATTGTCTATCTGCCCAGGATGCCGCGCACCAGCCCGCCGGCGCCGCGCACCGTCTTGTCCAGCGCGTTGCCCGCGCCCTTTGCCGTTTCTCCGGCGGCCTTGCCGGCCTGGGTCCCGCCTTCCAGCAGCGCGCCGGGCAGGCCGGTGGCCATGCGCGCGAGGAAGCGGGGATCCACCGTATAGGACAGGTCGTCGAAGGGGCCGTCGACGATGACCGGGATGGTCAGCCCCAGCGTGCGCACATCGGCGGTGGCGTGCAGGCGCTTGCGGGGCAGGCTGGCCGTGGCCTGGCCGTTGGCGTTGAGCGTGTCGGCGCTGGCCACGATGGGCTTTGAGGTCACTTCTCCCTGTCGGATGACGAAGGGGACCTGCACGCGGGCTATGCGGTTGGGGATGGCGCCGCTCACCCCCGGTATGTCACGGGGCAGGGCGGAAAGCGCCTGAAGGTGCAGGTCGCGCACTTCCAGCGATCCCTTGCCGTCCAGCGCGGCCAGCAGCTTTTCGCTGCTCTCGCCCGCAGTGCTGACGTCGGCCGTGAGCCAGGCCTTGCCTTCGGCGGGACGGCCCTTGCCCAGCATGTGCGTGAGGCCGCCGATGTCCACGCCGTCCGCCTTGAGCGTCAGGTCGTAGCGCTTCTGCGTCAGATCCGCGGCGCCCTTCCCGGCGATGTCGCCGCCGCCGGCGAGGCGGCAGCGAAGATCCTGGAGGCGGTAGCGTCCCTTTTCTCCCTGCAGGCGCAGGTTCAGCCCCTGTGCGCCCATTCCTTTATAGCGCAGGCTGTCCACGGCCAGGCTGACGTCCAGCGTCGGGAAGGCGGGAGTGGCGGGGGCCTGGGCCACGCGTTCCGTGCCCTTGCCGGCAGGGGCCGCCGGGGAGTCGGCCGTGGGAGAGCTCTTTTCCGGCAGATACTGTTCGACGACGACATCCCCAAGGTGGAGGGAGCCGCGAATGTCCGGTTCAGCGCGCAGCAGGAAGGTCAGTGAGCCGTCAAGACGCGTCTTGCCGCGGACGGCCTTGAGCTGATGCAGCGCCACACGGTCGGGCGCGCATTCGAGACCAGTGGAAAGCTCCAGCCTGTCCTCTCCCTGCTGCGGCAACCGTATGCCCCAGAGGGCGGCCACGGTGCGCGGGGCCGTGACCAGCGACAGCGCGCCGGCAAAGCTCAGGGAGGCAAGATCGGCCTCGCCGGACAGCTCGGCGTGGCTGGAGGCGCAGGCCAGCGCCACGTTCTGGAGCCGGAGCTTCCGGGTGGAGAAGTTCAGGGCGGCCTCCCCCTGCAGGGAAAGCGGACCGAGGGCCACCGGCAGCGGGCCGGTTTGCGGGTTCAGGCCAAGCTGGAGGCCGCGGATGGTGAGATTGGGCGCGTAGTAGCGCACCGAGGCCTTGAGGGCGAGACTGCCGGAGATGTCTTTCCCTCCCTGCGAGAGGGCATAGGAAAAGCTGGTGTCCAGCGCCACGTCTGCGTGACGGCGTACGTTCTGGAGCGTGAGGTGGAGGTCGCTGATGGCGAAGCGGTCGCCGGCGGCATCGGTCAGGCTGACGCGGGCCTTTTCCACCCGCACAAGCCCCAGTTCCAGCGGCAGTTCATCCGAGGGGACGTTCGCCTCCGCAGTGGCGGCGGCAGGTGCGGGCGGGGCGGCTTCCGCCGGCGCGGAGGGCGTCCCGGCGGCGGGTTCGCGCAGGACGACGGACAGCTCCGGCCCCGTCAGCACGATCTCTTCCATCACGATGCGGCCGGAGAAGAGGGGCGAGAGCGCCACCCGCGCATGTCCTCCGGCAGCGCTGACCGTAAGGCTCTTGTCCGGCGCTTCCTGCTGCCAGGCCAGCCTGCCGAAATCCACGCCCAGCGGGAAGAGGGACAGACGCGGCTGGTCGGTGAAGGTCACCGGCGCGCCCGTGGCTTTGTTGACCGCGTCGGAGATGGTCGTGGCCACGAATCCGGTATCGAGGCGGGTAAGCACGAAGGCTCCGGCCCCTGCCAGCAGCAGGACGATAAGGACGAACCAGAGCAGAAGGCGTTTCATGGCGATCTCCCATGCGCGGCTGCGGCGGGGCAGGCAAGATATGCCCTCCCGGCGGAGATCGCCGGGAGGGGAGCGTTTCAGAACGCGCCGGAATGTCCGGCGGACGGGGGGAGGAGTCTACAGGTTGGCGGCGTACCAGTCGCCGGCCAGACGCAGGCCCCGGCGGACGTCCACCTGCGGGTCATAGCCCAGCAGGGTGCCGGCCCGGCTGATGTCGGCAAGGGAGTGCCGCACGTCCCCGGCCCGGAAATCCCGGTGCACGGCCTGGGCGCCGGCGGCTTCCGGCTTGTGGCGGGAGACCTCTTCGCGGATGAGGGCAAAAAGCTCATTGAGCGTCGTGCGCTGGCCGAAGGCCACATTGTAGATCTTGTTGCGGGCCTCGTCCCCGGCGAAGCTCGCCAGCAGATTGGCCTGCACCACGTTGTCGATATAGCAGAAGTCGCGGCTGGTCTCGCCGTCGCCGTTGACGTAGACGGTCTCGCCCTTGAGCAGGCTGGCGAACCACTGCGGGATGACCGCGGCATACGCGCCGTAAGGGTCCTGCCGCTGGCCGAAGACGTTGAAATAGCGCAGCCCGATGGTGGTGAAGCCGTAGCAGGCGGCGAAGACGTCGGCATAGAGCTCATTGACGTACTTGGTGACGGCGTAAGGCGAAAGGGGACGGCCGATCTTGTCTTCCACCTTGGGCAGTTCGGGCGAATCGCCGTAGGTCGAGGACGAGGCGGCGTACACGAAACTTTTCACGCCCGCGTCCCGGGCCGCGATCAGCATGTTGAGCTGGCCGTCGATGTTGCAGCTGTTGGACAGCAGCGGGTCGTCGATGGAGCGCGGCACCGAACCGAGCGCCGCCTCATGCAGCACGTGATCCACGCCTTCGCAGACCTTCCGGCAGGTGTCGAGATCGCGGATGTCGCCTTCCACGAAATGGAAGCGGCTCCACAGTTCCGGGCCCACGGCCTCACGCACCATGTCCAGGTTTTTCTGGTAGCCGGTGAGGAAGTTGTCCAGACCGACCACGGTCTGTCCCAGTTTGAGGAGATGCTCCAGCAGGTTGGAGCCGATAAAGCCCGCCACGCCGGTCACGAGCCAGCGGGAAGGATGCGCCTTCATATCGTCACAGAGCGTATTCCATGTCAGCATACTGTACTTCCTTGATTGTTGCCGGGGGCGGAAAGACCTCCCGGCGAGTGCGTACTTTACGATGGAGCGTTACGGCTGTCAAAACTTCCGGGAGGAATGCGGCGGTTTTCTCTTTTCAGGCGGAGGCCTTGCTGGTATACCCTGAAAAAAAGCGCCTGAATACAGGCCCAGGGGATTGCTCATGAAAATTGTTGTGCTTGGTAATCAGGCCCGTTCCGTGGCCAATTTCTGGAGCGTGCTCATGCGCCGTATGCGGGGGGCTGGGCATGAGGTGATCTGCATGGTGCCGGCCGGGGACGTGCCCATGGAAGGCCGTCTTGCCGCGCTGGGGGCCTGTCCGCCGGATGCTCCCGGCTTCCCCAAGGCCCCGGCCTTGCGGATCGTCAACTATCCGCTGGACCGCAAGGGCCTCAACCCCCTGTGGGACGCCGCCACCTTCGCTTCCCTGTACAAGACCTTTCTGCTGGAAAAGCCGGACATGCTCTTCGCCACCACCATCAAGCCGGTCATCTACGGCTGCATGGCCGCCAAGCTTGCCGGCGTGGAGCACATCTACGCCACCATCACCGGGCTGGGCTACGCCTTCGAGGCCGACAGCCGCTTCAAGCGCTGCGTGAACAAGCTGAGCGTCTCCCTCTACCGCAACGCCCTGAAGAACGTGGAAGGGGTCTTTTTCCAGAACAGGGACGATCTGGCCATCTTCCGCGAGTCGGGCATCCTCGCGCCGCAGGCGCGCGTGCTCATGGCCCGCGGCACCGGCGTGGACACGCGCCACTTTGCCGAAACGCCCCTGCCGCCCCTGCCCGGCGACGACACGCCGCCCGAAGAGCGCCGCATCGTCTTCCTGCTGGTGGCGCGTCTGCTCGAAGCCAAGGGCCTGCGCGAATACGCGGCGGCGGCGCGTCTGCTCAAGAGCAAGTATCCCGCGGCGGAATTCCGCCTGCTGGGCCCGGCCGAGCAGGGCGTGGGCAGCGTGAGCGAACGCCTTGTCCGGCAGTGGGAAGAGCGTTGCGGCATCACCTATCTGGGACAGGCCGCCGATGTGCGCCCCCATCTGGCCGAAGCGCACGTGGTGGTGCTGCCGTCCTGGCGCGAGGGCACGCCCACGGCCATCATGGAAGGCATGAGCATGGGCCGGCCCGCCGTGGTGACCGACGTGCCCGGCTGCCGCGAAGTGGTGACCGAAGGGGTCAACGGGCGGCTGTGCCGTCTGCGTGATGCGGATTCTCTGGCCCGGAGCATGGAGCATTTCCTCCTGCATCCGCAGGATATCGCCGTCATGGGGCAGAAGGGCCGGCAACTCGCCTGCGAGGAGTTCGACGCCACCGTGGTCGCCCGCCGCATCCTGGACGACATGCGCGTGCCGCAGCCCTCCGCGCGGCTGGACGAGACCCGCTAACAAGGAGTCATCATGGTCAGTCGTTACCGCATGGCCTTGCTGCAATGCATGGACCTGCTCTGCATCCTCGTGGCGCTGGGCGTGGTCGGCGTGCTTGCCATCGACCCGGAGCTGAGCGTTTTTGACGACTATACCGGCGCATCCCTGTTCACCATCTTCTTCTACATGCTGTTCTTCTATATCCTGGATGCCTACAGCGTGGGCGTGGAGGATTTCCGGGACAGCGTGGTGCGGGTGCTGCTGGCGGGGGTGCTGGCCATCATCTCGTCGGCCACATCGTCCTATGTGTTCGATCACTGGCGCTTCGACCGGCCGAGCACCGGGCTGCTCTTCCTGCTGTCCATGCTGTTCTGTCTGGGCTGGCGTCTGTTCTACTACCGCAATACGGACAAGCTCACCTTCCAGATGCGGGTGTTGCTCGTGGGGGTGGACCGCGCGGGCAAGGTGCGTCAGCTCCTGTCCGAGGGCCTGCCCACGGCGCGCATCATCGGCTATGTGGGCGAACCGGATATGGACCCGGACGCCGGGCCCTGCCTCGGGCCGCCGTACGAGGTGCTGGACATCGCCCGTGAACGCCGGGCGACCACCATCCTCCTGCTGCCGGACGCCCCCATCGACGACGACATCGCGCACGACCTGCTGGAAGCCAAGCTGCGCGGCCGCATGGTGGTGGATATCCGTTCGTTTTACGAGCATGTGGTGCAGCGTCTGCCCATCTCGCAGATCAACGACGAGTGGCTGCTCCAGACCGAGGGCTTCTCGCTGAACACCCGCGGTTCTCTGCGGCGTCTGAAGCGGGCCTTCGACGTGCTCATCTCGCTGGTGCTGCTGGTGCCCGCCGCGCCCATCATGGCGCTGACGGCCCTGCTGATCCGTCTGGAGTCCCCCGGGCCGGTCATCTACCGGCAGGATCGGGTGGGCCTGCACGAGCGGGAATTCACGGTCTACAAGTTCCGCTCCATGCGGGCGGATGCGGAGAAGAACGGCGCGGTATGGGCCAGCGCCAACGACAGCCGCGTCACCCGCGTGGGCAAGTTCATCCGCAAGGTGCGCATCGACGAGCTGCCGCAGATCTGGAACATCCTCAAGGGCGACATGAGCTTCATCGGGCCGCGCCCGGAACGCATGGCCTTCGTGACCCAGCTCAAGGAGCACATCCCCTACTACAGCCTGCGCCATACGGTGAAGCCGGGGCTCACGGGCTGGGCGCAGGTGTGCTACCCCTACGGCGCGTCGGAAGAGGATTCGCGGCGCAAGCTGGAATACGACCTTTACTACGTCAAGAACATGTCCATCCTGCTGGACATCCACATCATCTTCAAAACTATGGGGGTGGTGCTCTTCCCCAAGGGCGCCCGCTGAGCCCCGCCAGTGCCCGCCTCCGGCCGGAGGCGGGCGCTTTTCTCTTTTTTGTCCGCAGAGGCTCGACCATGTCCGGTCGGGCCTGGCTGGGGACGTTCTGGCGGCGGCACAGCGCCGCCCGGCCGAAAGTGAGCGGACAAACCACGCTTTTTTCCGCGAAACGCCAGGCCGTATGATTTGGAACGCGCAGCGTTTCAAACGGAAAATGCGCTAAGGACAGAACATGGCATCGCACCTTACCGCGGCAACGGGATCCCCGGCAGCCTCCCTGCCCATCGGGCTTTTTGACTCCGGCATCGGCGGGCTGACCGTCCTCAGGGCCATCAGCACGCGTCTGCCGCAAGAGAACCTGCTCTATCTCGGCGACACGGCGCGTCTGCCCTACGGCACCAAGAGCCGGGAGACCATCATCCGCTACACGCTCAAGGCCGCGCAGAAGCTCGTGGACTGCGGCGTCAAGATGCTGGTCGTGGCCTGCAATACGGCCACCAGCGCCGCGCTGACCACGTTGCGTGAACATTTTGCCCCGCTGCCGGTGCTGGGCGTGGTCGAGCCGGGCGCACGGGCCGCCGTGGCCGCGACGCGCAACCGGCACATCGCCGTCATCGGGACGGAAGCCACCATCGCCGACGGCGCGTATCAGAAGGCCATCACGCGCCTGCTGCCCGATGCCTCTGTGCTGGGGCGGCCGTGCACGCTCTTCGTGTCGCTGGCCGAGGAGGGCTGGCTGACCGGCCCGGTGGCGGAAGGCACGGCGCATCGCTATCTCGACGATCTTTTCCAGCCGCTGGTGACCGCGTCCCGGCCGGATACGCTCGTGCTGGGCTGCACGCACTTCCCGCTGTTCGCCGGGGTGCTCCAGCAGGTGGTCGGGGAATCCGTGCATATCGTGGATTCGGCGGCCACCACGGCCGAGGCCGTGGAAAGCGAGCTGCTCCGGCTGGGCCTGGCCCGTCAGGCCGCCCCCGGCGTGGTGGGCGAACGGCGCTTCATGACCACGGACAACTGCAACCGTTTCGTGCGGACGGCCAGCATCTTCCTGGGGCAGCCGCTGCACCACGCGGAGGTGGAGCTCGTCAACCTGTAGGGCGGGACAGCCCCAGACGCATGGGCGTGCCGGCTGCTTTCCCGTCCGCGTGTCCGGTCGGGGGGAGCGGCGCGGCACGTCCCCGCTTTTCTGCGACAAGTGCCGGATGATGCGGCGTTTTTGGGTTGACAGGCAGGGGAAGGCTTACTTACAACAACAAAGTTCGACCTCAAGGGGCGCTTGCCCCAAATCCCTCTTTGGAGAGTACGTATCATGACGAAAGCTGAGCTTGTTGAAAAAGTGTATGCCAAGGCGGGCCTGCCCACCAAGGCCAAGGCCGAAGAAGCTCTGGATGCGGTCATCGCCTCGCTGCGCGAAGCTCTGGCTGCCGGCGAATCCGTGACCTTTACCGGTTTCGGCAGCTTCAAGGTCGTGGAGCGCGCCGCCCGCAAGGGTCGCAACCCCCGTTCCGGTGACGAGATCACCATTCCTGCCGGCAAGGTGGCCAAATTCACGCCCGGCAAGGGCCTCAAGGACGCCATCAAGTAAGTATTCGCACCGCGGGCAGAAATGGCGTCCGTCTGGCCGGCAGACGCCTTTTTTGTCCTTCTTTTCTGGAGGGGTGGCAGAGCGGTTTAATGCGGCGGTCTTGAAAACCGTTGAAGGTTCGCGCCTTCCGGGGGTTCAAATCCCTCCCCCTCCGCCAGTCAGCACATATCCCGCAGCAATGCGCAGATGTCCGCAAGGCAGCCAGCCATGCGGATTTTTTTGCGTCCAGCGTTCGGCGCTCCGCCTTGGAACATTTTCAGTTTGAAACGCTTAGGGCTAACGCTAGTTGCCGCTCGCTTGGGAGAAGTGCCCCGCCGGATAACGAAGCTGCCCGCAGCCAGGGGGGAAACCTGTTGTCCCTTCCCCGGATGCGGGCAGCCTTGTCATAGCAGGTCACGCGCGGCGTGCGCGTACCGCTTTAGTCGTTCTTCATTTTTTCAATAAGCGCATTGAGTTTGCGGGCCTCGTCCGCCATGGCATGGACGGACTGGGCGGCCTGTTCCATGGCGGCGGCATTCTGCCCGGCGACCTGATTGATGTCGGCAATGGAGCGGTTGATCTCCTCGCTGGTGGCGGACTGCTGCTCGCTGGCCGCGGCGATGGCCCGCACCTGATCCGCGGCGCTTTCGGCCAGATGGACGATCTCCTGCAGGGCGTCGCCGGAGCGTCCGGCAAGGTCGGTGGCCGCATTGACGCCTTCCACGGAGACCTCCATCTGCCGGATGGATTTATCCGTACTTTTCTGGATGGCGTTGATGGCGTTGCCCACTTCCGAGGTGGAGGCCATGGTCTTTTCCGCCAGCTTGCGCACTTCATCGGCCACCACGGCAAAGCCGCGTCCGGCTTCACCGGCGCGGGCGGCCTCGATGGCGGCGTTGAGGGCCAGCAGGTTGGTCTGGTCGGCGATATCGGAGATGACGCTCATGATCTGGGTGATGGCCGCCGCATTCTTGCCGAGGTTGGACATGTCTTCCTTGAGCGTCAGGGACATGTCGCGCAGGGATTGGATGCTGTGCACGACCTCGCTGACGATGCGGGCGCCTTCTTCGGCCTTGTGGCGCATGTTCTCCGACACCTCGGCGGCGCTGCCCGCATTGCGGGCCACTTCCAGCACGGTGGCGTTCATCTCGTTCATGGCCGTCGCCGTTTCCGATGCCCGGTCCGCCTGATGGTGGGCCCCGGCGGCCGACTGGGCGACCTGCTGCGACAGCTCATCCGCCGCGGTATTGATGACGTTGGTGGAGGCTTCCAGATGCTGCGCGGCCTCCATCATGCCCTCGCGTCGGGCGTTCTCGGCCTTGTTGCGGGCTTCTTCCGCCTTGCGCGTGGCTTCTTCCGCCAGCGCGGTATGGCGCTGGGCCTCTTCGGTCTTCTGCTTGGCTTCGCCGATGAGGCGGCCCAGCGAGCTGATCATGCTGGAGATGCTTTCATGCAGGTGGGACAGTTCGCCGAAAAAGTGGCAGCCTTCCGCTCGGGCTTCCAGATTGCCCGCGGCGACCTCGCCGGCATTGCGCACCAGCGCATTGAGCGGATGCACGATGGAACGGACGATGAGCAGCGCCACGCCCAGCATGAGCAGGGCGACCACCACGGCGATGATGGTCACGTGCTGCATGGCCGTATTGCTGCGCTCGTTGATCTCCTGCACGGATTGCAGGGCGACGGCCTTCCAGCCGCAATGGGTGGTGAGGATATTGGCCACGTAGGCCTGTCCTCTGGCTTCCACGTCCACGACGCCGTTGGGCATCTTCATGATGGTCTCAAGCGCGGGCGTGCTGATGTCCTTGCCGATGACCTTGCCGACCAGCTCTTCTTCCAGCGGATTGCAGATGATGCGGCCGGAGTCCTCGATGATGAGGAAAAAACCTGTCTTGCCGAAGTTCATCTCCGCGACCCGGCGCGAGAGCTCCGCCAGCGAGATGTCGATGCCCACGACGCCGGTGAGGCGGCCCTGCGCATCCTGCAGCTTGCGGGTGACGGCCACCACCATTTCCCCGGTCACGGAAAAATAGGCCGGCGCAAGACCGTCGATGTCCGGCGACGCGGCACGGCGGCGGTACCACTCCTTGGTGCTGAGATCATGGTGGGCGGGGATCTTCATGTCGTCGCAGCTGCTGGCGTAGCTGCCGTCGGCGTAGCCCACGTAGACTTCGAGATAATCGGGGTTGGCGCGTCCCACGCGCAGGAGCGTTTCAGTCAAATCCTGGGCTTCGGGGGAGAGGTCACTCTGCCGGTAGCGGCTCTCCTGAGGATTGTCCACGAAACGCGGGAAGATATCCTTGGCCTCGGCCAGTCCCGGCAGTTCGGCAACGATCTGCGCGCTGTGGCTTGCCGCGCTGACGAAGCTGGTCAGGTTCTCATCCATGAGCCGCAATTGTTGCCCCGATGCGGTGATGAAGTAGCCGCGGGCGTCATCGCGCATCTGCCAGCCGGTATAACCGATGACGCAGGCCGCGACGATGGCGATGCTGCACAGAAAGCCAAGGGTGATACGAAGTTTGATGGTCATGCTGTTTCCTCCCCCCAGGAAAATGCGTGCTCCCCTCCAGGCCGTACGGCATACGGCCAACACGAAAAGACTCGTGCATTATCGGCTTTCAGGGAATAATCTTTAGGTATTAGGGGATATCGCAAGGGAAAGCGGGCCGTGCAAGGCCGGGGTGCGTCGTCTGCCGGGGCGTCGCACGCCGGTTTCACTGCGCTCGCGGAAGATCAGGCAAGGGAAAGGCCCGACGAGATGCGGGCATCTCATCGGGCCGTGATGGCGGGCGCGGGGCCGGGCCGGCTGCCGGGACGGGCGAACCGGCATGCCCTGCGGGCTACTTCTTCCAGTCGTCCACGTATTCGATATTGCCGTCGTTATACGTCCAGGTGATCTTGGAGTAGGTGAAGGAGACGCTCTCCATGTCGTGATAGGGCTTGTTCTCCGCCAGGAAGGTCAGCGGGGTCTCCTTTTTCATGCTCACCACGATGGCTTCTTCCATCTTGATGGTGAAATACTTTTCTTCCGTGCCGTCAGCGGCGATGCGGTAGTGGTCGATGGTGACGGTGCACTGTTCGCCCGTGCAGCAGGCCTTGTACAGTTTGGGGCTCGCCTGATCCAGGTGCTTGGTGATGGTCAGCGGATGATGGATGCGCTGGCCCGTGGGCAGGCCGGTGTGCGTATCCTTGGGGATTTCCACCAGATGCTCGACGGCATAGACCAGGATCTTGTCCTTCTTGTCGCCGCCCTGCTGGCAATCGCCCTTGATCTCGCCCTGAGACTTGCCCTCGACCTTCATGTATGCGGTCAGTGCCATATGCTACCTCGTTTTTTTTGGACGCGCGGGGCGTCACGTTGGAAAGCCGGCATGCCGTCCGGGGCCTGTCTGGGCAGCCGGACGGCACGATTCCAGTTTGGAACATTTTCCGTTTGAAGCGCTTCGCGTTTCGAGCTTTACGGCCTCTAATTCTTATCCAGTTTGCCCACAAGCGAGAGGGTGAAGCTCGCGCCCATGTACTTGAAGTGCGGGCGGGCCATGATCCCCACAGTATACCAGCCGGGCTCGCCTTCCACATCGTTGACCGTGATCTGCGCCATACGGAGCGGACGCTTGCTGCGGGTGACGGGATCGGGGTCGTCCATCTCCGTCACGTACTGGCTGATCCAGGTATTGAGCTCCCGTTCAAGATCGTTGCGCTCCTTCCAGGTGCCGATGTTCTCGCGCTGTATGACCTTGATGTAGTGCGCCAGGCGATTCATGATCATCATATAGGGCAGCTGGGTGGACAGGCGGTAGTTGAGCTCGGCCGCCTTGCCTTCGGCCGTATTGGCGAACACCTTGCTCTTCTGGCAGGAGTTGGCCGAGAAGAAGGCGGCGTTGTCCGCGCCCTTGCGCATGCTCAGGGCGATGAAGCCCTCTTCGGCCAGCTCGAATTCCCGGCGTTCGGAAATGAGCACTTCGGTGGGTATCTTGGTCTGCACCTGTCCCATGGACTCGAAGGTGTAGACGGGCAGGTTCTCCACCGCGCCGCCGCCCTGCGGGCCGATGATGTTGGCGCACCAGCGGTATTTGGCGAAACTGTCCGTCAGACGGCCGGCAAAGGCGAAGGCCGTGTTGCCCCAGCAAAAATCGTCGTTGCTCGCCGCGTCTTCCTCAAAAACGAAGCTCTTGGCCGGGACCGTATTGGAGCCGTAGGGCACGCGCAGCAGGAAGCGGGGCAGGGTCAGCCCGATGTAGCGGGCGTTCTCCGATTCGCGGAAGGAGCGCCACTTGGTGTACTGCGGCATCTCGAAGATGGACTTGAGGTCCTTGAGGTTGGGCAGCTCTTCCCAGGAGTCGATGCCGAAGAACTCCTGCCCGGCCGCGCCCACGAAGGGCGCATGCGACATGGCGGAGACTGAGGCCAGATGCTGGAGCAGCTCCATGTCCTCCGGGCCGGGGCCGAATTCGTAATTGCCGATGACGGCCCCCACGGGCTGACCGCCGAACTGACCGTACTCCGCCGTGTAGATATGCTTGTAAAGGCCGGAACTCATGATCTCCGGCGCATCCTGGAAGTCCGTCAGCAGGTCTTCCTTGCTGACGCTGATGAACTCTATCTTGATGTTTTGGCGGAAATCCGTGTTGTCCACCAGGTATTTGAGGCCGCGCCAGGCCCTTTCGAGCTTCTGGAACTGCTCGTTATGCATGATGGCATTGACCTGCGCGCTCAGGCGCTTGTCCAGATCGGCAAGCAGACTGTCCACCAGCGCGGGGGACACCTTGGTCTCGCCGGCAGGTTGCGCGACGAGTTCCTTGAGAAAGGCCTGGAGGCCGTCACGCGTGGCGGCGAAACCGTCGTCGCCGGGCTTCAGACGCGTCGCCTCGACGATCTCGTCAAGAAGGCTCAGGGCTGCGGGCGCCTCGGTCGAGGCGGCAGGGGCATTTTCGGTCTGGCTCATGGAGATTCCTATTTTTCGTCGAGGTTGAGTTCGCTGAGCAGGGCCGCGCGGGCCTTTTCATCGGAAACCATTTCCTGCACCTTGCGCCGGAATTCGGGCACGTTGGCCAGCGGCCCCTTGAGCGCCTTGAGGGATTCGCGCAGCTCCAGCAGCCGGGCCAGCTCCGGCACCTGCCGGACGATGGCGTCCGGGGTGAAGTCGTTGATGTTCTCAAAACGCAGCGTGACGGCCATCTGCGCTTCGGGGTCATCCTCCACCAGCTTGTTGGGGACGGAAACGGTCATGCCGAGCCCCTGCCCCTTCATGACGTCGTTGAAATTGTTCTTGTCCACGGAGATCGGTTCACGGTCTTCCACCGACCTGTCGTCCTCCCGCTGGGTGAAGTCGCCAAGCACCATCAGCTTGAGCGGCAGTTCCACCTCTTCCTTGGCGTCGCCGGTAGCGGGCCGGTAGACGATATTGACGCGCTCCTTGGGAGCGACGGAGCCTTCCTTACTCATAGAACCTCCTTGTGTTGCGGACGGCCTCCGGGAATGCGCTCTTCAGGAGGCCGAAAACTCGTCCCGCGCCGGGCGTTACAGATAGGGGGAGCGGGAGGGCCGCAGGCGGGCGATGGCCGCCGCCGCTTCCGCTGCGCGCTGTTTGGCCTCCGGCGTGTCCAGGCCGGACCAGACCGCGTGACAGACCCGGAGGGCGTCCACGCAGAGGTCGCACTGCCAGTCTTCCAGCTCGTGCCGTTTGATCGTCCCCGCCAGTTCATCGGCCAGCGGCGCGGCGGCCTGCGCGTATCCGCCGGCCAGCAGCAGGCGCGTCTGTTCGATGCGCAGGGAAAAGGCCCCGGCCGAGGTGAAGCCCTCTTGCCGTCGCGCCGCATCGAGCATGTCCAGCGCGCCGGGCAGATCGCCTTGCGCGGCGGCGGCGCGGGCCTGACGCACGGCATCATCCGTCGTGGCCGCTCCCGCCGAGTCCGTACCGGACGGCGTCTGCGCCGCGGACTGTTCCGTCAGCCATTGCCGTGTCTCCGCAGCGGCGAAGGGACGGCCGCCGGCAAAGGTCAGGCGGGCGATCCCCGGCAGGCGTTTGGTCAGCGCCCGGCATTCTTCGAGGACACGGGCGGCGTCGAGAGGACGCCCGCAGGCCGTCAGGGTCTGGAAAAGCAGGTGCTGGGCATCCAGACAAAACGGGCAGGCCGGCAGCAGGCGGGCGAGGGCGGCGGCGGCATCGCCCGCGCGCCCGGAGGCAAGCAGCCTGCGGCAGGAATCCAGGTCTTCTTCCGGCGGGGCGGGCAGGGCCGTCTCCCCGTCGGTGGCCGGCGGCAGTTTGTCGATGCGGCCCCAGAGCACGGCATAGAAGGCGGACCAGGCCACGAAGGTGTCCGGCAGGCCGCCGGCAAAGGCAAGCGCGACATAGGCGCGCGCCGCTGCCAGCAGGGCGGTCAGCGCTTCCTGCGCGTCAGCCGGCGGCGTCGCCGGGCTGGCGGCGGATGGGGCCGGTGGGGCGGCGAGCGCAGGCGTTGCCGCCGGCTGCGGGGCAGGGGCCGGCGGAGGGACGTCCTCCTGCGGGGCGGCAGCCCCGGACGGGGCCGTCTCTGCGGCCGTCGTTGCCGCTGCTTCCGTCTCTGCCGTCTGCGCGGGGGCCGCTTCCACATCGAGGCTCTGGACGCGTTCCTTCAGATCCCGCAGGGGCGGCAGATCCGGCAGGCGGTCGCCTAGCTGGGCGTCCAGCTCTTCCAGCGAAGCCAGAAGATCGTCCCGCAGGGCGGCGGGGACGGCTGCGGCAGGCGCGGCGGCCAGCCATTGCGCCATGCGTTCGTGCCACCAGGAAAGCATGTTGGCGCGGGCGCGCAGGCGTTTGAGCGGAGGGAAACAGACGTCCCACCAGCAGGCGAGCAGATCCGCCAGCACGCGGACGCCGGCGGCCAGCCCGTCCATGCCCTGCGTATGGGCAAGGCCCACGCACAGGTAGACGGCGGCCGGGATGTCCTTGGCCTGCTTTTCCAGAACGTCGGCCGCACTGGCGACGACCACGTTCCAGTCCACGGCGGCCGCCCCCTGCAGGGAGCCAAGCTTGCCGGTCTCTTCCAGCAGCCGTTCATATTCCGGGCTCTGGCGCGCTTCCGCTCCGGCGGGAGCGGCGTCGCTGATGGGGCGTTTTCCCAGTTCTCGAAAGTCCATGTTTATCCTGTGGAGGTCCGCCGTGTCGCTGTCTCTGACTGCACAGGCATGATAAAGGATATTCCAAATCTCTACTGTATATTACTCGCAATAGCAGGGATTGGCAACCGTATAGGAAGTCACGGGTTCTGCGGTATGGGCAGAACATCCCCCTTTGCGGTGTGTATCATGTTGAGATGACTACATGACCTGAGGGTTCCACACATGTCGTCCAGTGGATGGGGATGGTCCTGTTCTCCAGGATGAGTTCGGCATCCAGCAGGAACGTCAGTTGCAGAGGCTGTTCGGTGTCCGGAGCATGGCGGAGATGCACATGCCGCAGACGTGGCTCGCAGTGCGCGATGAAGGCCGAGAGTTCCTTCTCGATATGCGGCAGTTCCGATGTGGTGAAGGTCGCGCCGAGGGCGCTGAAGTCCGGCATGCCGAAGTTCTGGTCGAGCACGGTATTGCCCTGCCGGGTATTGAGGATGCGTGACAGATGATTGGTGACGGACTGGACGATGTCTTCCGTCTCCACGGCATTACGTTCCTCGCCCTGGAGATGGGCGCGCCGCAGTCGTTCCAGAAAGCGCAGCCGGCTCATGCTCGTCAGCCGCTCCCTACGGCGAAAGGAGATGGAAGATGATGCGCAGCTCCTTGTCCGAATAGCTCACGTCGGCGGCGAGCGGCTTCCCGTCGCGCCCCACGGCGCTGATGCGCAGCCAGCCCGGATGGGAGGCTATCTGCAGCCGTTTGACGCAACCGCTCTCCGGTCGTTTGTCCACCGTGATCTGCGCGCTCCATTGCCCGTGGATATCGACGCTGCGGGACGGCACGTTGGCCGGGGTGATGGTGGTATGTTCGCCGAGCGTGCCTTCATAGCCGAAGAGCAGCAGCAGGGAGCCGTCCTTGCGCACTTCGATGCGGGGCGGCAGGAGCCGTCCCTTGCCCTGTCGCTTGCCGCGGGGCAGGTCGCGCCATCCGGCGGGTTCGACCGCCGCGGGCGGCTGGGCCGGAGGCGGTGCGGGGGCGGGCTCCGGCTCCGGAGCAGGTTCCGGCGCGGGCGGGACGGGGGCGGGAGCCGAGGGCGGCATGACCGGCGTGCCCGGCCCGGCGTTGCCGGTGAACAGGAGCGCCAGCAGGTTGCCTGCGGACGTTCCTCCGCCCAGGGCGGCAACGGCCATGCCGCAGACGGCGATCAGCCAGGCCGCGATCATGATGCGGCAGAGGAGGCGCTGTGCGTTGGCGGATGTTACCATGTGTACACGATCCTTTCCGGCAGCGTGGACGGCGCGTTTTCCCTGGCTTCAAGCAGGGCGGCGGCATTGTCCGGCAGCAGCCGTACGGTCATGCTCCTGACGGAGATGGCGTTCAGCTTTTCCGCGGCGGCGGGGAAGTCTTCCGGGCTGAAGGTGCGTTCGCCGTACTGGAAATCCTTCAGGAAGGTCAGGAAATCAGGATACTCGTACTGGAGCTCGATGTCGGGGAAGCGCAGGATGATGCCGGCGGCCGCGCACGCGCCTTCCGCGTAGTGGATGCGCCCTGAGCGCGGGTAGTTGTTGTTGATGAGCCGTTGCGGTCCCTCGTTGCAGCGCAGATAGAACTCCGTGCTGTCGGGGCGCTGGGCGGCGTCCCGGTTGAGTATGGTGGGCTGCGAGCGCAGCAGCACGTCGTAGGACTCTCGCGGAGGGACGACGGCCACGGATTCGGCGCGCGACATGGCCCCCAGGAAGTCCGAGGTGAAGGGGAAGGGCGTGCCGTCCCAGAAGGCGGCTGCCGGGGCGGCGTCCTGCCGCCTGATCAGCGGAGAGAGGACGCTGCCCATGAACGTGGTGACGACGCCGTCCTTGCCGTACAGGGCTTCGAGGTTGTGCCCCTCGTACAGGGCGGCCGGGCTGCTGAGGACTTCGTTCTCCCACTTGTGCTGCACGGCGGCCGCGG
This sequence comes from Candidatus Desulfovibrio gallistercoris, assembly GCA_019118745.1. Classification (GTDB taxonomy): domain Bacteria; phylum Desulfobacterota; class Desulfovibrionia; order Desulfovibrionales; family Desulfovibrionaceae; genus Desulfovibrio; species Desulfovibrio gallistercoris. The sequence continues at coordinate 24,080 of DWYJ01000017.1, forward strand.
CCTGCACGGTGATCCCCTGGCGCAGGCAGTCCAGCATGTCGGTCAGCAGCAAGCGGGCTGCGCCATGCGGCGCGGACAGGGGCTGCACCACGTCCTTCATGGCTTTGCGGGCCGCGCTGTACGGGCTGTCCGACGGGATGTCCCTGGGGTTGGCGAAATGCTTCTGGGCCAGCGCCAGCGAACGGCCCAGGCTGCCCATGATGCGCAGCAGCTCCCCGCACTGTCCAAGATAGCCCCGCAGGGCGATGGCTGCCTGGAGCGACTGGCGCAGGTGCTCCAGATCCCTTGTGGATTCCCGCAGGGAGGCCAGCAGTTCGGGCGATTCGAGCGAAAGGGAGAGGATGCTCCGCCAGACGGGGGTCTTGCCGCTCTGGGGGTCCGTCAGGGCGATGTCGCACAGCACCTGCAACAGCAGCGCATCCTGTATCCACGGCGAGAGCGCCGCGCCGTTCTCTCTGGCGTAGCGAGCGGGCGGCATGAGCTCGCTGCCCATGCGGCGGAGCAGGCGGACGTGCGGCAGAGAGGCGATATCGCCTTCGGCCCCCAGCGCGGCGAAGACCTCGCTTTGCTGGAGGTTGCTCCAGCCCTGGGCAAAGGCCGAGGCAAACTCCCGCCAGGCCCGTTCGTAGCGGCGCAGATACTCGTGCCGGAAAGCGGCGAGGTTCTGACGCATGCCGTCATTGCCGCCGCTGATGGTCAGGATGTCGTCCAGCGCGTCGTCCATCACGTCATAGCCACGGGCCGTATAGGCCGGCGGGACGCAGACGTCCTTCTCATTGCCCGGCGAGACCTCCTCCCAGAACTGGGAAAGGCAGATGCGCGCCGCGGGCAGGTTGACGTTGATGCTCTGCTCCACATCATCCAGCAGGGAGACCTCGTTGCGCGATACGGCCAGATCCAGCAGGGAGCGCAGGCCCGCGGCCAGCGCGCGCAGCATCTCGTCGTCCGGCATCCAGTCCAGCGCGAAGAGGTAGAGCTGGGCGGAGATCATGTTCCAGTCTTCCTGTTCGCCGACCAGCGGGAAGACCTCCATGCTCGCCGATTCCTTGATGCTGCCGGTACGCATCTTTTCGGAGACCACGTCGCACAACCAGCTTATCTGCACGACGGCATCGTGATAGCGGGCCCTGTTCTGCGCCGTGACGGGCTGCACGAGGTCCGCATGCAGGCGGTTGCGCAGCGGGGCCATGATCCCGGCATAGGTCTGCTCCACGAAATGCTTCTTGCTCCGGCGTTCGGCATGTTCCAGCATGTCCAGGCCGAAGGTGGGCAGCAGCCAGCTCTTGCGGGCCTTCTCCAGTTGCAGGGCATAGAGCATCTCCGCATACAGCTTCTGGATCTTCGGGTCGCTGGAGATGCTTTCGGTGGCCGGCGGGGGGAGCGTGAGCACGTTCCGCTGATAGATGGTGCCGGCCATGAGCAGAGCGCAGGCGAAAAGCGTGACCAGGAGCCAGGCGCCGAACAGCCACAGGCGCGTGGAGGCCAGGAAGGGCAGCCCTCCGCTGAGCGGACGGGAAAAGCCCTGCGCGGGCAGGAGACCGGAAAAATACTCCGCGGCAAAGGGGGGCGTCCCGCCTTTTTCGGGCAGGGGCGCGCCAAAGCAGAAATGGAGGCCGCGCAGCGGACTGAAGGCCTGATGGGCCACAGGCGCGCACAGCGGGGCCAGCAGGCGGCTGAGCCGGGGGCCCAGCTCGCGGAGGGCATGCAGGGCGTACAGGGCATCCCCCTGCGGGGCCACGCCGTCCCTGGCCTGCTTGTACAGACCGGCTTCCAGCATGTCCGCCGCCCGCCCGGCCGCCTGGGGCAGCTCTTCTTCGGGGCGCTCCAGCAGCAGGCCCGGGGCCTGCCCCGGCATGCCGTCGGGCAGCAGGCGTATGAGAGCGTCCATGCCCGGCAGGGCGTCCAGATCGCGCACCAGCACGAAGACGGGGCAGGAGCGGCGGCGGCAGAGCAGGAATTGCTGTACGGCATTGGCCAGGGCCATGCCGCGTGCGGGCAGGCCGTCTTCATCCCCGGCCTGGAGGCGTCGGGCCGACACCGTCAGCACGATGCCCTGGAAGGGATAGCCGCCCCGCTGCCCGGCTGCCAGTTCCAGCAGCGAGGCCCAGTCCTGACTGTCGCCATCCGGGGCGGCGCATTCCAGCACCACGGAAGAGCGCAGGAAATGCCAGCGCAGCGGCGCGCTCTCCTCGGCGGGAACGGTCTTGCCGGTCCCCCGGAGCAGGGAGGGGCCGCCGTCGCAGTCCAGAGCGAGGAACCACGGCTGGCTGTAGCGCAGGGTCTGATGGAAACGCGCCGGCGAGGAGACCATGATGTTCATGCCCTGCCGCCAGGCGTCCGCCAGGCCGCCCGGCGCCGGCAGCGTGAGGCCGACGCTCGTCTGTTCGCTGAGGACCTTGCGGATGAAGATCTTTTTGTTGTTCCAGCGCAGGAAGAAGCGCACCGCCACCAGCAGGACGGCGCAGGCGATCAGGCCCAGCAGGATGACCGCGCCCGTGGCCAGCGGCCAGCGCATCCACCATGCCAGCACCGTCAGCAGGCCCAGCACCAGGATGAGCAGCACCAGCCAGAGCGCTATTTTCAGTATCTTGCCCAGAGTTTGCATTCGTTCCTGTCCTTGCGCGCCGTCATGCCCGGCAGGGGGACGGCGTCGATTGTCCTTGTCCCGCTGCGGCGTTGTCTCGCTTCCCTTCCTCTTCCCCTGGAAAACGCGCGCTGGGGAAGGGATGGGGGCTCCTTCCCCCCGGATAACCGGCGAAGAGCGTCAACAGCCCCTGGTCGCGGTCAAAACTGCGGCAGCGGGATATTGGCCAGCTCGGCGGCGCATAATGCCCCGAACAACAGCACGACAAGGGGCGGCACAAGTATGTAGGCGGCCTTTTCCAGCACCGCGGCCACACGGGATCCGTCGGGCCGGGCCGGAGCGGCCGCCGGACTGGCGGGCGCGTCATTGCGCCGCAGCAGCAGATAGGCGGCCTTGCGGTAGCGGGTCAGCGCTTCCGGGGAATCATGCAGCATTCCCTTGAAGCCGTAAAGCAGGCAGAGCGCGTACACCCGGATGACCGCCAGCGTGAGTTCGTCCGCACCGTGGAGCAGGAGGGCTTCCAGAAGCTGCGGGCCGGTCCCTGCGGCGGCATCCTCTTCCTGCGGTGCGCTGTTTTCGGCAAAGGGGAGCGCGGTACGGGCAAGGGCTTCCAGCCGGGCAAAAAAATCCCGCCCGGCGTCCGTAGCGTCAAAGTAATGGTATTGCAGACTCAAACCGAGCCAGTCCATCGCATCGAGGCGCGAGCTCTGCAATATCTGTTCGTCCACCCAGGCGTACACGGCAAAGCGGGCGTTGTCGCAAGCGAGCTGCAGGCGCTGGGCGGCATCGCCGGGAGCGGGCAGGCCTTCGCTCAGCGGCAGTTCGGGGCCGGCCGCGACGGCAGGCACGTCCGGCTCCGGCAGGGGCTGGGCGCGTTCCTCGTCCGCCAGCAGTTTCAGGCGTTCGTGCACTTCGGCAAGCGGGAGCTCCAGCCCGGCGGGCGTGCTGCCGCAGTGCAGGGCTTCGGCCATGAGGCGGGAAAATCGGGGGAGAAGGTCCATAGCTTCCATCCGGGAGGCCTGCGCTTACCGCTGGATCACGGCCAGCACCACGGCAAGATCTTCAGGGGGGGAAGGGAAGGTGAGCGCAAGATTGCCCTGCTGCATGATCTTGCGCCACAGGGGGTCGTTCTGGTCGATGGTGAAATAGAGGGTGTCGGTGCGCTGGGGAAGCCCGGCGGGCGGCTGGGCCGATGCGCGCAGGCGGACGCCCGGCAGGGCCTGGGCGATGATGCCGTCGATGCTTTCCGTGGGCGCGAGCTTGGCGAGGCGTTCCATGCGCTCGGCGAGGCCTTCGGGCCGGGCGCTGCGCACCAGCAGCCAGTAGCTGTAGGTCCCCGTGCGGGCCGTCTGCGGCAGGACGACGCCCAGACGGTCGGGCCGTCCCTGCGTTTCCAGGGGGAAGGTGAAGGCCGGGCCGATGACGAAGGTGTCCACGAGGCGGGCGATGATGCCGCAGGCGGCACGGAAGCAGGCCTGGAGGTCCTCGTGGTCATAGGGGGGCAGGGCGCGGGTGCCCTGCGGCGTTTCCCCCAGCGCCGTAAGCGTGGCGGAAAAGACGGACAGCTCGCCCACCAGCCGGCAAAGCGCCCGGTAGACGGGCCAGGGATGGATGGAGGGCGCGTCCAGGAATTGCTCCAGTTCGGGGACGTTGCGGCTGAGGATGCCCAGCACGCTGAACAGGGTTATGCCGTGCAGGGAGGAGACGCCGGATACGCCCGCATCCCCCGCGATGATCTTGTATTCTTCCAGCTGGCGGCTGCGTGAGAGCAGGGTGTCGCGCACGTCGTGCAGCAGGTGGCGCAGTTCGGCGGCGGCATTGATGTCCACGCAGGGCGGGGTGAAGGACGTGTCCAGCCGTATGCGGTCGCCGTCCCGCAGCAGCCGTGCCAGCGGGAAGCGCGGCAGATCGGGGCAGTCCTCCGGGCCGAAGCAGAGCCGCAGATTGAAGCGGACGGTGGCGACGTCGGCCTCCGGGCCGTCGCCCATGAGGTCGGGGACGAGCTGCGGCGTCAGCGGCGCGGTGTAGCGGAGGTTCTCCGGTGCCTGGGCCGGGTCGTCGGTGCGCAGGACGTTGTTGCCCTGCTCGCGGAATTCGGCCAGCGCCAGCGAGACGGTCAGGGGCTCTTCCGGCGTCGTCCAGGCGGACAGGAAGGAGCGGGGCGGCAGGCTGGCGTTTTCCGGCAGCAGGGCCCATTCCCCGGAGCGCAGCAGCAGTTCCAGATGGGTCACCTCGAAAATGCCGTTATTGAGGGCGTCCTCATTGAGGCGCAGCCGCCGAACGCCCCAGAGATGGGGGTTCAGCAGGGAGACCATGCGCGTCAGCGCCGCAAGCTGCTGCCGGTGCGCAAGCTGGAAATGCTGCGGCTGGAGGAAAAGGCCGTGTTCCCAGAAGAGCGGGCTATCGTACACGTTCGGCTCCTGTGATGCTGAGGGAGGACTCCCCCAGGCGGATCAGCACCTGCACGGGGGCGGCGGAGTAGACGGGAGAGCGGAAGATGACGCCCTTGCTCTCCGTATGCAGGGGAAAGGGCAGGACCGCGGCGCACTGGTCGGGCCGAAGATGGGTATAGCCCGCCACCACGCCGAGATAGCGGGCGTGTTCGGCCCGGTCCATGACCACGTCCCGCGTCGCGCCGGGCTGGAGCTGGAAGAGGCGGGCGCTCTGGGCCTGTGCCGCATCGGGACGGCATTGCAGCAGCTCGTCCAGGCCTTCGGCGCTGGCGGCCTTGTTCGAGAACTGGTCATATTCCTTGAGCTGATAGAGGCAGAGGGTCAGCCCGAGGGCGGTGTCGTTGTCGCGGTTGAGCTCGGGGGAAGCTTCCAGACGGCAGCGCAGACCGCCGGGCTCCAGCCCCCAGACCACATCGCTGGGGCTTTCCGCCGGTGCGGGCGCGGGCGGCTGGGGAGAGGGCGACTCGCCGCCGCAGCCCCCAAGGGACAGCAGGCAGAGCAGGAGCAGCAGGCAAAGGCAGAGCGGAGGGCGGCAGGCCCGGCCGGGGGAAAAGGGGAGCGTTTTAAGGGGAAGGCCCCCCTTTTTGCGGCGAGCAAAAGGCGTTCCTTCCCCCTCAGAAAAAGCGTGATGGATCCTGATCCTAGGCAATTTGCACCTTCATTTGCCCGGCCATGCAGCACATGCCCGTGGTATTTCCCTGATTATGCTTGGTGCTCGCGCCCTGCGAGACGGCCGCCTTGCCTTCCAGCGTCACCTTTTGCGAGCCCTTGGTGAATTCGCCCTTGCCGATGAACTTCCCTGAGGAGACGCCCCCGGCCGTCCCCGGCTCGTCGCCGTTGGAAAGCATGGTGGCGGATTTGAGGTTCAGGGCGGGAGAACCGTCGATGAACACCTTGGAGCAGGCCGTATTGGGCGTGACCATCGAACATTGAAAAATATTGACGTAGGGCACGGGCACCGTGCCGGAGGGCGAAGGGGTTTTGCAGACATCCGGTGGCGTGCTCATGCAGGTGCCGCCGCTGAGCGTCAGTGCGAACATGGGCTTATCCTACCTTGATGTGCCGCCCGTCGATATCCACCTGTCCGGCGGCGCGGATGTCGGCGTGTTCCGCGCGCAGGCGATAGGAGGTACGCACTTCGCTGCGGACGCGGCCCGCCTTGCGGTGGGCAAGGTCGCGCACGTCTTCTTCCAGCGCGGCGTAGTGTCCGCTGCGCCGCAGGACGCGCTCTCCGAGATGGCGGCAGATGGTCTGCACGACGGCAAAGCCCTGCAGGAGGACGCGCCCGCCAAGGGAGAGCAGCCCGGCCCGGATGTCCATGCTGCGTCCGCGCAGGCGCAGGTCGTCGGCTTCAAGGGTCAGCCTGCGTCCGTGCAGGCGTGCATTGTCCGGCAGGCGCAGCACGCTTTCCGCATCACCGGCCGCGCCGGCCCGGCGCAGCACGCTGAGGGCCCAGGCCTCGCCATTGTCCAGCAGGGCCAGCAGGACCGTATCCCTGACTTCCGGGGCCAGCAGGCAGCCCTCGGCCCGCAGGGCGCGCACGAGACCGAAGGGCCCGGCCACCAGCAGCGCGTCCCCTTCGCGGGATCGCACCGTGCCCGCGGCAAGGCTGCTGCCATAGGTCAATACAGGGGCTTCCATCGTCCGTCACCTCAGACAGGAATGGGGGAAAAGCGTTCGGCCCTGAGACGTGCCGGATCCGTCGGGCGGACGCCGTCAAGGCGGGCGCCGCCAAGGGCGCAGGCATCCATGCGGGCGGCGTGGAGATCCGCCGTGCGCAGATCGGCGTCCCGCAGATCGGCGCGGCAGGCATTGACGTGCGACAGATCCGCCATTTCCAGGCGGATGCGGGGCAGGCTGGCTCCCTCCATGTCCGCTTGCGCGAAGACCGCCTGCCGGGCATCGACATCCTGCCATGCCGCGGCCCGAAGGTCCGCCCCGGCAAGATGCGCCTGCACGAGACTGCACGATGCAAGGCGGCTGCCGGAGAGATCGCTGCCCATGAGTCCGGCCCTGTCCAGACGGCAGCGGGTGAAGCGCGCGCCCGACAGGTCGGTGTGCATGGCGACAAGCTGCTCCAGGTCGCAGTCCTCGGCCTCCAAAGCCCGACAGGAACAGCCCTGCAGCACGACGAGTCTAGCAGCAACATGGTGGAAACGCAAGGCGGCCAGGTCGCAGTCGAGGCAGTGGAGCTTGTGGGCCACGGCGTTCTCCAGCGGCGGCAGGTGGGAAAGCCCGCGCAGGGTCGCCCGTGAGAGCGTCACCCGCGGCCACTGCACGTCCTCCAGACCGCAGTCCAGCAAAAAGGCGCGTTCAAGGACCGCATCGTCCAGCCGCACGCCGCGCAGCCGGGCGCGGCTGAAGCTTGCGCCTTCGAGCCGGGCGGCCCGGAAGGAACAATCTTCCAGCACGGCCTCGTCAAAGACGGCATCACTGAGGTCCGCGCCGTCGAAGCGGCAGCCGCGCAGCCGGGCGCGGGTGAAGTCCGCCGCGCGCAGGTCCGCCCCGCTCGCGTCGTGATGCTCCAGCACGGCATCGGCAAAGTTTTTTTGCATACCGGTCCTCTCCTTGGGGGGACGCTCTTCGCTGCTTGTTTTGGGGGGAAGGGGAACCCCTCGCTCTGCTGTCGATGCCTGTAAGGCTCCTTCGTCGCCTAACAGGCACGGCCTACTGCCGCCTTTCGGTCGCCGCCGGCGCGGAAGGGGTTCCCCTTCCCCCGGAAAAAGCGCATGCCGCCAGTCCTACGCGTGCTTTTTGCGGGCCTCCAGGATGGTCGCCGTGATGTCGGCGTCATCGAGGCGGCTGTTGCCGTCAAGGCCGAGGCGGTAGAGGTCGGCCCCATAGAGGCTGGCCCCGCGGGCATCCGCGCCGTGCAGGCGGGCTTCACGCAGGGAGGCCTCGAAAAGGTCGGCGCGTTGCAGGGCGGCCCCTTGCAGGGAGCAGCGGGTGAGATCGGCCTGCCGGGCGCTGACGGCTGTCCAGTCGGTGGCGGCAAAGTCGCAGTCCGTAAAGCTGGCGTTGCCGGCGGCCGCCCGGCGGAAGACGGCGCGTGGCGCGGCCACTTCCGTCCAGGCGCTGCCGGAGAGGACGGCTCCCGTAAAATCGGCGGCCGGGGCCTGCGTGCCGTGACCAAGGGCGGCTCCGGCGAGATCCGCCTCGCTCAGACGGGCACGGTCCAAACGCAGCGCGTGCATGTCGGCGCTGCGGAGGTTCGCGCCGGAAAGGTCGGCCCCGGAAAAGTCGCTGTGGCGCAGGCGGGCCCCCTCCATGCGGGCCTGCGGCGCGCGCAGGTCGGAGACGCGGCTTTCGTGGAAAAGCGCGGAGGAAAGATCGGCCTCGCTGGCGTCGGCCTCCGTCAGATCCGCGCCGGTGAAGTCCGCATCCGGCGCGCGGAGCTTGCGCAGGTCGGCCTGTGACAGATGGGCGCGCAGGAAACAGGCCCCGGAGGCATCGGCCCCGGCCAGGGTCGCCCCGCGCAGATCGGTACCCACCAGAGAGGCCCCGCGCAGATCGGCCCCGGAAAGGTCGGCTCCGGCAAGCTGCTGGCCGTCGAGCCGCAGACCGGAAAGGTCGGCTCCGGCCAGGGCGAAACCGGCCAGGGAACCGCCGGCGGCCAGCACGGCGGCAAACTGGGCGCGGAAGGGCGATGCAGCGGCGGAGGCCGCCGCGCTCTCGGAGGCGGCAGCGTCGGGCTGCGTGTCGTCTCCCGGCTCCTGCGCCGCGCCCGCCGGGGAGGCGGCCGGCGCGTCGGGGGGCGTCGCATCCGGCGCGCTTTGCGGGGCGGCAGCGGGCTGGGCCGGGATGTCCACGGAAGGCGCGGACGCGGCCTTGTTTACCGCCGTGGCAGAGGTCTTGTCTGGGGCCTTGTCCTCAAGCTCCTTGAGCGCCGCCTGATAGCGTTCCAGATGCGCGGAGACCGAGCCTGGCGGGAAACCCGCGCCCGCTTCCAGCACGGGCGCATAGGCCGTGAGCGCGTCGAGATCGTCCGGCGCGTCGTCCAGCAGTTCCAGCAGGCGGTCGGCCGCGGCGGGACTCATGCCGGCCTTTTGCAGGAGGGCGCTGGGCGTGCCGGGCAGATCGCCGCTCATGGCCTTGAGGCTCTCGGCCCCTCCCGGCCCCATGAGGCGCAGCGTCTGGGACATGGAGCCGGTGAGGCTGTCCGACGGCTGCATCAGCGCGGAAAAGCGGGCAAGGAAGGCCTCGCTCGCGGCCTGCCAGGCGGCGGCATCGGCATACTCCGTGGGATCGGGCAGCTCCAGATCCAGCGCCGTATTGACGGCGGCGATGCGCTCTTCGGAAAGGCCCGCCTGCCGCAGCTGCTCTTCCAGGGGCGGCGGAGGAGGACTTGCCTGCAGAGCGGCGGCCTCGGCGCTCAGGCGGTCGAGGTGCTGCCGGGTCTCGGCGATCTGCTCCGGCGTGAGAGGCGGCAGCCCGGCCTGGGTCAGCGCGGCATTGAATTCAGGCAGGCTCTCCTCCAGATCGGCGTGCAGATTTGCGGCCAGTTCCGCCTGCGACAGCGGAGCCGGTCCCGGCGGAGGGGCGGGCGCTGCTTCCTGCGGCGTACTGCCGGGCGCGTCGGAGGCGGCGGCCGCTCCGGCGGCAACGGTCGTGGCGGCAGCGGCGGCCGTCATGCCCGCGGCGCTCATCCCCGGCATCGACGGCCCGGCGGCCGTGGCCTGTTCCGCTGCGGGGATGTGCGCATCCGCCACATTCGCCGCCGGTGCGGCGGGAGGCGGCGCGCTCGCCGCCTGTTCGGGCGAAAGGAGGAAGCGCGCCGCGGCGATGTCGGACGGTTTCTCGTCCGCGCAGGGGACGAGGGCATGCCAGCAGATGAGGGCCGTCCGCTCCACGGGGAACAGCCAGAGCGTATCCGCGGCGATGGCCTGCCCCTTCCATTCCGTTTCCCCGGTGCGCAGCACTTCCAGCCGCAGGCGCACGCCGGGCAGGCGGACATGCTGTTCGGGCGTCTCCGGCCCGAAGGCGGAAAGGAAGATCTCCTCATCCCCGCGCAGGCCGCCGGGCAGGCGCTGCTGGGGCTGGGCCTCGTTGAAGAAATGCCAGTCCGCGTCATCCGGCAGGCCGGGCCAGCGGGTTTGCAGCCAGCGGGCGTCATAGGTGCCCAGATCTTTCATGCGGCAGGGCCACGCGCCCAGCGGCAGCGGGCAGGCGGGCGCGCCGTGCGGCAGGGCGGGGTCGGCAAGCAGGGGCGCGTCCTTGCTGCCCAGAGGATTGCCTGCCGGGTCGAAGGCCGCGACCTCCCAGGTCAGCGGCACGGGTCTGCCGTCCGGCGCGGCCTTGACCAGGAAGCGGCGGCGGCTTTTCCCCACCCGTATCTCGATGACGCTGCCTTCGCGGGCCAGCGGCGTGACCGTGCCGGCCAGCAGCCATTCGGCCTCCTGCTTGGGGATGCCCGCATCCAGACGGCAACCCGGCGGCAGGGCGGACATGGCCGCCGCCAGCGCCTCCTCGGCGGTCAGGACCCCTCCCTTGCGCAGGTCGATGCCCAGCAGGGCGCTGAACGCCTGATGCGGCGTCCCCCGCCAGTCCAGCGGCTGCGACGCGCAGAACAGCGTATCCGGCTTTATCATCTCCATGTGGCAGCCTCATCCAGCTTGTCGGTTGTTTTTTTTCGCACGATCACCGTTGCCCGCCGGTCCGTATCGCCAAGGAAAAAGCCCATGCGGCTGTCCCGGCCCAGCGCCGTCCGGCGCGGAGGGCAGGGCGCGGGATGCAGCACGAGCTCGAACTCCAGCGAGTGCCGCACGTATTCCCGCACATGTTCCTCGATGCGGCGGCAGCTCCGGCCGCCATGCAAAAAGTCGGGCATCTCCTCGGGGTGCACGGCATCGAGATGGATGCGGAACAGGCCCGTACTGTCCCGCACTTCGCTGCCGAGCACGGCCGTCTCGCCCAGCACGGCATTGGCCGCTCCCGGACGGCAGCGCTGTTCCGGGGCGATGGCGACGCGTCGTTCCACGCACTCTTCCACGCGTACATCGCTACGCTGCAACAGAGACGCAAGGGAGCGCTGCAAGCGCAGGGCCGAGCGATGACGGCAGACGAGCAGCTCCGCCGTGGCGGCGGGGGGCATCTCCTCGCCGTGCTCCGGGCGGCCCATGAGGCAGTGGAGCAGGTGCGCCGCCTGCGTATCCCCCTGTTCGGTCAGCCGCCGCGCCAGCCGGTTCTGCCGTTCGGCGGCGTACAGGAGATGGTAGAGGCGGTTGTTGAGGATATCCAGGAAATCCCGGCTCAGACTCTCGTCATTGCGGGCCTCGTCCAGCAGCTCTTCGGTATAGAAGGTCGGCAGGGGCCCCATAGTGCCGTAGAGCCCCAGCAGGGTCGTGGTCAGCTGCCAGGCGGGGGGCGCGGCGGGCGCATTGTCAGGCGGCGTGCGTATCTCCGTGATGTCGGCGGCGGGGAAGGCCAGGGAGAGATGCGGCCGGATGGCGACATCCTGCTCGAAGGGCGGCAGCTCCGGCGCGCCGGCGTGGGCGCGCTCCAGCAGGCGCAGGGCCTGGCCGAGCGTCATCTCCCGGAGGTGCTCGCTCAGCAGCCCGGTCAGATCAGCGGGCGCGTGCCCAGATGCGGCGTCCATGACCATGTCGCACTTTCGTTCGCCAGCGTGACGTGCAGCTGGGTATAGTTGTTGAGCAGGGAGAACTCGGAAAGCAGATCGTCCAGCGCGCTGCAGAACAGGTAGGCGTCTCCGGCGGAGGTGAAGCCCTCCCGGTTCAGGGCCAGGTGCAGTTCATAGCCGCGCAGCAGGCGGCCGCGGAAAAGCCGTTCCCGGGGGACGGAAAAGAAACCGTTCACGGCGTCGCAGCGGCGGCGGTTGGCCATGAAGAGTTCGGGAGCGCTCTCCGGCGGCGGCAGATAGAGGGAGAGCAGGCCGCGCAGGGCCTGCGGCGAGGCCAGCGAGAGCAGGTTGGCATTGATGTGGCCCACGAAGCGCCAGAGCAGCGACTCGTCCCGCGGGCGCGGCAGCGTGGGGGTGGGCGCAAGGATGTTGCGGAAACTGGCCAGACTGGGGGAGCTGTCCGTGGCTTCGCAGATGTCCCCCACCTGAAGACGGGCGGGCTGCGCCGTATTGCAGCAGCGCAGATGGAGCGCCAGGGTGAAGGGCTGCGTGTCCATGACCGCGTCCCGCCGGTAGAGGGGCATGATGAGATGCTCCGGCTCGCCGCTCACGGGCGACAGGCGGCAGCGGATCTGGTACAGCCCGCCCGCCCGTTGCGGATCGCCGGCCTCGAAGCTGGTGAAGGTCTCCGTGCGGCCGCCGGGGAAGAGGGCCGTGGCCTGCTCCACGGAAAGGATATCCAGCGTGCGGCGCACGCCGTCCTGCGGGCGCAGGACGTACTCTTCCTGCGTATGGGTGACGTTGACCGGCTCGGAGGAGACCCGGCAGATGTTGCTGGCGGGGAAGACGTTGAGCTGGAAGGCGTCTTCCCGAAACTGCACGTTGCGCACGGCCTCGCCCTGCAGATGGAAGCGCAGTTCGCAGGCTACGGCGTCGGACGGCAGCGTCAGCCGCTCCAGCCCCTGCAGGTGGAAGAACAGCAGCTGCTGCGGCTGGAGGAAATAGCGGTGCAGGGCCATGTAGGCGCGGGCCAGTCCGCGCCCGGCGGCAAGGCGGCCGTCATGGGAGGGGACGGAAAGCGGTTGCAGGGCGTCCGCGGGCAGGGTCTGGACGGCATGGCCCGTGACGGCTTCTACGCGGCGCAGCCCCTGCCGTAGCGCATGGTACTGCTGCACGGCCTCGGCATAGGGCGCGGCAAGATAGAGGCGCAGGGGCATGCCGCGCAGGGACGAGAGGGGGACACTGCCCTGAAGATGCAGGGAAAGGACGAGGGAGGTCTCGTTGCGGCGCTCGCAGGTCGTCCCGTGGATATGCAGGGGCAGGACGTCCGCCTCGGCATCCAGCGTGTAGATGCAGGGGACGCCGTCCACGGGGCGGGAGGCAAGCTCCGTGCCGCGCGGCAGATGCAGCGGTTCGCGCAGATCCTGGCGCGGCGTGAAGGCCATGAGGGTCGTGGAGGGCGTGGGCAGGACGGCGTGGGGGAAGGTCAGTCGCAGCAGCGTCTGGAGCAGTTCCGGGGCCGTCTGATCCAGCCGTTGCCGGACGCGCCCGCACAGATAGGCCACGCCTTCGAGGATGCGTTCCACATCGGGGTCCGCGCCGGGCTGCATCATGGGGGCCAGCGCCGGATAACGCCGCCCGAAGGCCTGCGCATCCTCGCGCAGGACGGAGAGTTCTCGCTGATAATAGCTGTCCATAGCGCCTCAGAAGTGGGCTTCCTGTTGCTTGCGCCGCGCCTGTTCCTGTGCGGCGGCGGTCTCGTCGAGGTGCCGCTCGTCCTGCTCCTGCGCGGCGGCGCTTTTCCGCAGGGCCTCGGGATCTTCCAGCCGCAGGCGGGCCGTGCCGCGCGTGTTGGTCATGCTCAGGCGCACGCCGCCGGCGAACCGGCGCGCGTAGTCGCCGAAGCCCGCTCCCACGGCGTCCCCCTGCCGCTGTACGGCCCCCAGGCCGAAACGCTCCCTGGCGGCGGCATAGAAGGCCTCTCCGGCCCTGCCCTCGATCTCCCAGGCGGCGACGCGGCGTTCCGGCCCGCACAGCCAGATGTCCGCCCGGCGCATGGCCGCATCCGGCGCGGCATGCTCGAAGCGTTCCACCACGCAGCCCCCGTCAAGACGCATCTCCCGCGAGCGATAGCCGGCCTCGCGCATACGGGCATGCACGGCGGCGGTCTGATCGCCCAGCCGGATGCCGAAGGCGGCGGGGGCGGGCGGCGGCGCGTCCGCTGCCGGAACGGGCAGGGCGAAGGCCAGCAGCGGGAGCAGGCAGGCAGCGCCGCACGACCATGCGCCGCGCTTAGGCACGGTCTCCCCCATCGAACAGATCCTGCAACGCCGCGGCCAACGTGTCTTCGGGCTGGTCGTTCTCCTGCTGCTGGATAAACTGTTCCGCCGCCTGCACGGGCGCATCGCCCTGCTCTTCAACGGGGGCGTTTGCCCCCGTGATCTTGATTGCCCCGTTGCCGAGCGTCAGGATGCCGTTCCCTGCGCCCTTGATCTGGTTGCCGGAAAACATGATGTCCGCCAGCGAGATATTCCCGTTGGCAGGCTCCAGCGAGATGCCCCTGGCGGAACAGGTGATCTTTGAGCCCTTTCCTTCAAGGCAGGCCGTGTCCGCTTCGAGGATGAGCTTGGCCTCACTCGTGCTCATGGTGGCGAAAGCGTTCTTCATGTCAAGGCGCGCCGTCGGCTTTTGCACGTTGGCGGGTTTGCAGGTCACGGCAAGCGATGTGGGCGTAAAAATCGCCTGTGTGGCGGCGGAGCTGTTGGTCGAGGCCTGACTGCGCAGGATAAGCCGGCCCTGATCGTGCTTTGTTGCCAGGAGCAGGGCAATTTTTTGGAGATTCGACAGGCGTTGCAAGGTGATGGCGCTCTGCCCGCTGGTCAGGGTCAGTTGCTTGTCGGCCGTGATGCGGGCATTTTCCTCACTGTGCTGATAGGACCAGCGGTTGCGCCTGAACTCCAGCTCCGTGGTGTCGGCAAGGAAGGTGGCCCGTTGGCGGATGTAGTCGCCGCGCCGTGTCGTCGTGTCATCCTTGATGCGCCATTTCAGATGGTCTATTTCCCGCATGAAGTCCGTGGCGTGTCCTTGCTGGATCTCCAGGCCCCAGGCGTTTGCCTTCGCCATCGCGTCATTCGCATTGAAGGGGGAGGAAAAAGGCGTGAGGATGCCGATGTCGCCGGGGGCCTCTCCCGGCGCGTAGCCCTCCAGCTTGCCCAGGGCGTCGGTCGTCGTTTTGGTGTACTTCTTGTGGTGGAGAGCCATCGCCGGGGAATCCGGCCGCGGCAGATCGCGGGTGTTGCGCAGGATGCCGCGCTGGGAATGCATGGCGATGGAATCCCGCGCCGTCATGGTGATGTTGGCGTCGTCGGTGCGCAGCAGGATGCCGCCCAGCGTGTTGGTTTTTTCGTAACCCTGTACGAAAAGCACCAGAGAGACCAGTTCCGGGATGAGCGCGAGTACGTCGTCCGTAATGAAGGTCCGTACGGCGTCGATCTTGTTGTTGTAGAAGTAGGCGGCATCGTTCGGGTGGTCTTTGCCGCAGCAGTCCTGCCAGGCTTTTTCCAGCGCGGTCAGGCTGGCGCTCAATTTCGCCTTATTCTGTTCCTGCTCGGCGATCTTGGATACGCAGCCCGCGACCGCGGCGTCCATCGTCGTTTTGTCGCCTGCCTCCTTGGTGGAGGCCTCGTACGTTTTCATGGCCTCACTGGCCGTATTTTTTTGGGTATCAATAGCTGAGTCGCAGGCGGCTATGGCTTTGACAAGGTCCGTGGCGACCTCCTCATAAGCGGCGCAACCAGATGCGATCTTCGCTGACCGGCCGCCGTCATTGTAGGCTGCATACACGTCCTTATCCATGTCGTACAGCGTCTTCATGGCCGTTTCCAGCGCATCGAGATAGACGGTCTTCGGGACGGCCGATCCGGCTTCCAGCCCAAGATTCGTTACGTCGGCAGCGCTCTTGAGAGCCAGCGACGTAAGGTAGGTGACCATGACGGACAGCAGTTCCGCCTTGTTGGGGAATATCTGCAGCAGCGATCTGGCCTCATCCGACTTGGCAAGAAGGGAGACGCCGTATTTCAACGGCGTCATCCCCTTGGATGACTGTACTGAGGCGAAGGCGTTGAGAGCGGTCGCCAGCGCCTTCAGGCCGGTGCTGCTCCATGCGGCGACCTCTTTCCCGACAGAGCCCCCGGCGACCGAGCTGCCCAGCGAGTCCGCGGCCGTGCTGCCCATATTGGCGAGCGCTTCAAAAAACGTCGTGAAGAAATAGGCGTGCCCGTAACCGTAGACGCCGTTGTTGAGCTTGTAGCCGCTGATCTGGGAAAGGCCGAAACTTGCGAGCTGCGTCATGCCGACGCCTGCGGTCTGCATGACGTTGGCCGAGGTGAGGATGGCGCTCTCCGTGGAACCCGCCGCCAGGGTCAGACCGCTGCCCGCGGGCGTGGAGAGGGAGATGCCCTGTTTCTTGTCCGTGTCGTTGATGGTGATCTGGTTGCCGCCGGGGCTGCGCAGGCCCTGGAAATTGGCATTGCCCGCGCCGGAGATGCTGCCCGTCTCGCCGTTGGCCAGCGCGCCGCCGATGACCGGCAGGTCGGGATTGCCGTCAACGAAGGAGACGAGCACTTCCGTTCCCGGCAGCAGGGGCAGGCCGAGGCCGCTGTCCTTGCCCACCTGCGGCTGGGCGCGGCGTATCCAGCAGCTGGCATTGCCGCCCGTCCTGCCGGAGATGTCAAAGGGAAAGGTCAGCTTGTAGCGGCCGTATTCGTCCATCTCCGCCCGTGCCCCGGTGCTGTCCCCGGCCACGAAGGCCCGCAGCACGCCGGGGATGCGGCTGCGCGGGGCCGTGCGCGCCGGGCGGTAGGGCACGTCCGCCTCCATGCAGGTGAAGGTGTTGCGGTAATAGAGGCGCTCGCCGGGTTCGCGCAGGGGGATGCCCAGCCCCAGGGAAAGGAAAGCATCCTGCCGTCCTTCGTGGGTGACTTCCGTGACGAGGTAATCCCGGTTGAAGGGATCGCTGTAATGTCTGTCCAGCCGGAATATCCGGCCCGGCCGCAGCACGGGCGCGGAGCTTGCGCCGTGGAAAAGGCGGCCCCGGCAGCGCAGTTCCTCCGCGCGGATGCCGGCCAGCCGGTTGGCCTCGTTGTCGTTGTCCACATATTCATTGCTCAGGTAGACGTCGCCCAGGCCGTTGCCGTCCACATCCGCCATGCCCACCACGGGCTTGTTGGGATTGCGCCAGTCATAGCTGCGCAGCACCACCCGGCGCGGCAGCGGCGTCTGGGTCAGGGCAAAGGAGACGATGACCTCTTCCCGCACATCTCCTTCCAGGCCGGAGGCGGGAGAATAGGACAGCCGGGGGACATCGTCCGTGCTGTGCGACTGCGGCGCATCGGCAAAGATGACCTTGTCCGCGCCGTCCTTTTCCTCGAAATAGAAGTACGCGCCCTGCTCCTCCATGCGCCAGCACATGTAGTCATAGAGTGTCTCCTGATGCTGCATGGCGAATTCGGGAGCGGGGTAGTCCTGCGCCGTCAGGCGGAATTCGTGCGGGAAGCTGAAGAACGGCTGCGAGGACATGAGCTCGCGCAGCACGTCCTCCAGCTTTTTGCCCAGAAAGATGGCGCTTTGCCGTATCTGGCTCAGTTTCCAGAAGGTCGGGCGCAGCCGCACGGCATAGTAGGCATAGCCGTTGAAAAAGCCCCGCTGCTCGACCGCCGCGGGATAGCCGGAAAAGACGGCCGGTTCGGCGTCGCCGTCCCGCAGCACTTCGAAGCGGCAGGGAGCGGCCAGCAGGGCCCCGGTGTCCACGGCGGCGTCGGCGCACACGAGGTCGATCTGAAAGTCGAAGAGCCGGTGCAGTCCCTCTACGCCACGAAAGCCCACGACATGGAAGGGCTCGCTGCTCTGATGCGTCGAGAAGAAACGGAAACGTTCGGTCAGCGTGGTCGGCATGGTATGTCCTTGGTGGAAGAAGGGAAGTGCGGCGGGCTTGCCTCGTCCCCGTCACTTCCCTTGCTCAAAGTGCGCTGGGAAGGGGTGGGGGGCTTGAGGGGAAGGATCACGGGAACACCTTTTCTCGCTCCGCGCCGAAAGGGCTGGGCCCTCCCGCGCTGGCGGCGACCGAAAGGCGGCCCGCAGGCCGTGCCTGTTTGGCGACACAGGAGCCTTACAGGCATCGACAGCAGAGCGCGACCGAAAGGCGGCCCACAGGGCCGTGCCCGTTAGGCGACGCAGGAGCCTTACGGGCATCGACAGCAGAGCGAGGGGGTCCCCTTCCCCCAAAAAATAGCGAATAGAGTCAGCAGGCCCTAGCAAAGCGGCAGCACGAAGAGGTCCGCCGCGTCGCCGTCGGGGAGCGGGCCAAAGACCAGCGCATCGGGCAGACCGTCCAGACGGACGAAATAGCTGTCGGCCGGGGTCAGGCGGTTGCCCGTCCCCCAGGCGGTGAATTCCCGTTCGTTCGCCGTGAGCTTCAGCCCGCGAAGGGGGTGATGCAGGGTGCAGCGCTGGGGGATGATCCCGGCCTGTCCCACGCCGTGCGCGTCGGGCGCGCAGCCGCAGGCTCCCAGCAGCACGCCTTCCCACGGGTCCTGCGCCGGGCCGCACTCCAGCCAGAGGCCGAGGCCGGGCCGGGCATGGACGGCAAGGCGGTAGGGCGACGCAGCAGGAGTCCCCGGCGTATGCAGGCGGGCGATGGCTCTGGCCCCGATATTTTTGCTGACCACGTCCGCATCGGCCAGCGGGAGCGGCAGCGCCGGCAGCTCGCCGCCGGAGGGGGCCAGCAGGATGGGCAGGGGGCGGCCCGCCTCCTCCCGCCGCGACTGCTGCGCGCCCAGCGCCGTGAGCGCCAGCCCCCGCAGGAGCTCCTTGCGGGCGAAGGACGCCGCGTTGCCGGCGATGAGCCATGCCCCGCAGTCGGGGCGGCAGACCTCCGCCAGCAGCGGGGCCAGCGCCTGCGCATCGGGGATGCCCGTCAGAAAATGCGCCTGACAGTCGGCCCCGAGGCGGGAGATCTCGCCGCCCAGCGAGCGGGCAAGGGGCTCATTCTCTTCAAGCAGGGTCAGGAGGAGGGAGGGACGTCTGCTCATGCCGTCCGCTCCGGGGATGCGCCGTCAAATTCCATGACGAGCTCGTTGTCCCTGATGTCCAGATGCACGCCCTGCGGCGGGCAGTCCCCGGCCATGTGGGCAAGGATGCGGCGGGCCAGATCGGGCAGGACGGTCCCGGCAAGGACATAGTCGATGTTGCGCGCCCCGGTCTCGGTCTCCGTGCAGCGTGAGGCCAGCCACTGGGGCACGCCGTCGCTCCAGGTGCAGCGCATGCCGTTGTTGGCCGCCATCCTGCGGGCCAGCGCTTGCAGCTTGAGCCCGGCGATGGAAGCCAGCATCTCCTCGCCCAGGTTCAGATAGGGCACCACATGCATGCGGGCCAGCAGGGCGGGCTGGAAATGCGAGGAAAGCAGCGGTCGCAGCGCGGCGGCCACGGTCTCGAGGGCGGGCGGTTCAGCGCAGCCTTCGCAAAGCGCCTGCGTGATCTCGGAACCCAGGTTGGAGGTCAGCATGATGACCGTATTGCGGAAGCTGACTTCCGTCCCTTCGCCGTCGGTGAGCGTGCCCTTGTCGAACACCTGATAAAAGAGCTGCATGACGTCGGGATGCGCCTTTTCCACCTCGTCCAGCAGCACCACGGCATAGGGGCGGCGGCGCACGGCCTCGGTCAGCAGGCCGCCTTCGCCATAGCCCACATAGCCGGGCGGCGAGCCGATGAGTCGGGAAACGGTGTGCTTTTCCTGAAATTCGCTCATATTGACGGTGATGACCGAACGCTCATCCCCGAACAGGGCATCGGCCAGCGCCAGACCGGTCTCCGTCTTGCCGACGCCGGAGGGCCCCACCAGCAGGAAGACGCCCAGCGGCTGTTCCGGCGCGCGCAGGCCGGCCTTGCCGGCCTGTATGCCTTCCACCACGGCGCGCAGGGCCATGTCCTGGCCCCGGATGCGGGCGGCCAGCGCCTGCGCGAGACCGGCGATCTGTCCGGCCTGATCCCGGGCCACCTTGCCCACGGGGATGCCCGTCCAGTCGGAGACCACCTGCGCCACCACATCGGCCGTCACTTCCACGCCGACCAGCGGCGACCCATCCTGACGGGCGGCCAGCGCCTCGCGGGCGGCACGCAGGGCTTCCCCGGCGGCGGCCACGGCGTCCGTCGCGTCGGGCTCCGCCGCTCCTTCGGCGTCCCGTGCGGCGCTGCGGGCGTCGGCCAGGGCCGCGCGGGCGTCCAGCACCGCCTGCGCCAGCGTCTTTTCCTCCTGCCAGCGGGCGTTCAGGGCCTCGGCTTCGGCCTGGGCCGCCGCTATGGCGTCCCGCAGCGCGGCGCAACGGCTCTCGTCCACATCCGCGCCCTCGGCGGCGTCGCGCTCCAGCGCGTCGAGCTGGCGACGGCAGGCCTGCGCGCGGCGTTCCGCATCTTCCAGCGCGCCGGGCTTGGCCACCTGAGAGACCTTGACGCGGGCGCAGGCCGTATCCAGCAGATCGACGGCCTTGTCCGGCAGGAATCGTCCGCTGATGTAGCGTCCGGCATAGTCGGCCGCCGCCTGCAGGGCCTCGTCCCGCACGAGCACCTTGTGCGCAGCCTCATAGCCGGCGCGCAGGCCGCGCAGGATGAGCCCCGTGGTCTCCACCGACGGCTCGTCCAGACGGACGAGCTGGAAGCGGCGGGCCAGGGCGGCGTCCTTTTCAAAATATTTCTTGTATTCCTTCCAGGTGGTCGCGGCGCAGGTGCGGATCTCGCCGCGGGCCAGCGCGGGTTTCATGAGATTGGCCGCGTCCGAACCGCCAGCGCCGTTGCCCGCCCCAACGAGCAGGTGGGCTTCGTCGATGAAGAGGATGATGGATTTTTCCGACGCCTTGATCTCGTCCAGAACGCCCTTGAGGCGGCGTTCGAACTCGCCCTTGACCGAGGCCCCGGCCTCAAGCAGGCCCATGTCCAGACTGAGCAGGGTGGTGCCCCGCAGGGTCTCCGGCACGTCGCCTTCGCTGATGCGCAGGGCGAGGCCCTCCATGACGGCCGTCTTGCCCACGCCGGGCTCGCCCACAAGGATGGGATTGTTCTTGCGGCGGCGGGCCAGGATGTCCACCATCTGCCGGATCTCCTGGTCCCGGCCGAAGACGGGATCGAGCTTGCCGGCGCGCGCCTTTTCGGTGAAGTCCTCGCAGAAGCGGGCAAGGAAGCTTTCTCCGCCCTGTCCGGCCGGGCCGGCGGCGACGTCCGCGGCTCCGGCGGACGGCAGGACGTCCGTCTCGCACGTGCCGTCCGTCAGGCGGGCAAAATCGCGCAGCAGCGTTTCGCTGTCGAGGGAGCGCAGCAGGGCGGGATAGTCGCCCTGGGCATAGAAGCCCGGACGGCGCAGGAAGGCCAGCAGCACGCCGCCGGAGCGCAGCGCCGCCGCGCCCAGATCCACGGAGGAGACCAGCCAGCCGGCTTCCAGCACGTCCTGCAAGGTGGGCGAAAAGACCGGACGGCCCGTATTACCGCTGCGCAACAGGGAAAGGCTGCGCTGGAGCTCGCGCCGCAGCGTCGCGATGTCGCAGCCGGAGCGGCCCAGCAGCAGCGGGGCGTCGCCGTGCTCCTCTTCGAGGCAGGCCAGCAGGAAGTGCTCGAAGGTCACTTCATAGTGTTCGCGGGTGACGGCGTATCCCGCGGCACTGTGCAGGGCCTGCGTGCAGAAACCGTTGCACTTTTCGATGAGCCCTTTCATATCCACGCCGATCATGACCACTCCTTGCTGCGCGCCGGGCTGGCGGTAAGCGCCTCTCCCGGCCCCGCAGGGGCATCCCCGGTGGATGCATCCGCTTCAGGCAGGGAGACGGCCAGACTCTTTTTTGTATTTGAGCATTCGGAGGGCTGTCAAGGGGCGCTGCCGTCCTCCTGCGGCGGCAGGAACCACTGGTCGGAAGCGGAATGGAAGGGCACGGCGTGGGGCGGGCAAGGGCGAAAGCAGGCGACTGCATCCGCAAGCGACTGTTGCCGCAGACGTTTTTTCGCAGAGGGAGGGAGCGTATCGGGAACGCAACAGCAATGCGTCAGGCACGCATGAGTGCCGTATGGGAAAACGCCAAAGACGCATCAGGAGAGTGGTACCCGGAGCCGGGCTTGAACCGGCACAGCCAGAGGCCGAGGGATTTTAAGTCCCTTGTGTCTACCAATTCCACCATCCGGGCATGGGATCGTCAACAGGAGGGCGTCGTGTCGGGCGTGTCCGCCGCTTCATCCGGCTGCGCTTCCGGCGCGGGCGTCTCCCCGTCCGATCCGGTCTCGCCGTCTTCTGCCTCTTCTTCCGGCTCCGGCACAGGCCAGAGCGGCGTGGACGTCACCTGACGGACGGGCAGATGCTCCGGAGCTCGCTCCGGCAGCGTCCGCTCCTCTTCACGCCAGTTGCCCGCCTCCAGCCAGTACAGATGCTGGACGGAGAGGTCCTTCTTGAGGAAGAGCAGGTTGCCGCGCACCGCTTCCGGCAGCAGAGCGGCCAGCTCCTGCGCCAGCTTGCGGAAGATGTAGGTCTTCTGCGCTTCAAAGACGCACTGCACCAGGAGGATGTCCCCCGTGGGGGTGAAGTCCACGTGTGCGGCGCCTGCCTGTTGCAGCAGCTCGTCCAGACGGGGGACGAACAGGGCTTCGACGTCCTGAAGTTCTTCGTAGGTCAGGATATCCCCGTAGATGAACTGCCCGAACATTTCACATTGATATCTGCCCATTTCACAACCTCACCAGCTGTATACGGGAAAAGGCGGCGGCTGGCAATGGGCCGGACTGGGGGCAGGCGGAACGCCTCGACGCTGCGCGCATTTTCTGACAAACTCTCTCCCGCGCCAGCGGGGCGACCATTTGAGAGAGGGAACACACGCTAACCGGCAGGGCGGACATGCCCGTGCCGCTGTCCCGGACGACCGGGAGAGGAGGAAAACATGCCGCAAGGGCTCATTCTGGGATTTTGCCGTTTGTGGAAAGCCGGGCTTTCGCCCATCATGCCGGGGACCTGCGGTACGGCGGTAGCCTGCCTGCTGGCGCCGTGGCTCTTTTTGCCCCTGTCGCCGTGGGGGCGCATAGCGCTGCTTGTGCTCCTCTTCGTGCTGGGGGGGCTTGCCGCCTCCCGTGCGGAGGTGCTGCTGGGGCGCAGCGATCCCGACGAGGTGGTCATCGACGAGCTGGTGGGGGTATGGCTGGTGCTGCTGCCCTTTGCCTATGAGGCGAAGGGCTTCCCGTGGCCGCTGCTGCTCGTGGCCTTTATCCTTTTCCGCATCTTCGACATAGCCAAGCCCGGCCCTGTCCGCGCCGCGGAGCGCTGGCTGCCCGGCGGCTGGGGCGTGATGCTGGACGACGTGGTGGCCGGCTTCCTGGCCATGCTTTGCCTGTGCGTGCTGTACGGCTTCGCGGGCGACAGTCTTCTGTAGGGCGGCACGCTGCGCAGCCGCCTGGCGTTTTGTCTTTTCCAACGGTAAAACGCTGCCGCGCAGGAAAGGAAACGGGCCATCATTGCTGATGGCCCGTCGTTTTTTGGCGTATCGTGACGCGGAGCATTTCCCGTTTGGAGCGCTTTGCGTTTCAAATCGTCCTTTCCAAGGACAAACGCGCTATTGCCGGGGCGCCGCCTGGGTATCGTCTTCGGCCGCGTCGGGGGCTTGCGGATCAAAATCGATGACGCGCCCCTGCAACCAGACGTAGGCGTCGATCTCGTCGCCGGCCTTGGGTTCGTAGTCCTTCAGCACCATTTTCGAGGCGTAGACCGGCAGGAGCATGGGCTCGCGCTCATCGAAGGGGAAACGCAGGTACATGAGCGTGATGGGCATCTGCTCCAGGGCGCCCTGCCGCACTTCCTCCACTTCCGCGCGGATCTGGTATTCGCAGAAGCGGCGGCCCGGCATGATCATCCGCCGCCCCTTCATGCTCACCTTGAGCGGCGGCACATCCAGCCGTCCCGTACCGGGATGGGCGGCCAGCCAGTCGGCGGCGTAGGCTTCGTACTGCGGGCCCTGGGTGATGGTCACGTCGTCCAGCAGGGCCTTGCGCACGGCAAAACACAGACCGGCCAGCGTAAAGGTGTGCGTGATGCCGGGGGTGAGGTCATCCTTGTCCCGGATATACAGGGGATCAAAAAACCACATGGGGTTCTTCCCCTCGATCATGGACACGGCCACATCGGCGCCGGCCCCGGTTTCCCAGGGGTGCACGCTCTCCACCGTCAGATCGTTGGGCTGGCCTTCCAGCAGGGGCACGGCGTCGCAGGGACGGAGCTGCCCGCCTTCCTCCTCGGCCCGCATGAGCACGGAGGCCCGCAGAGCCTCCTCGCGGGGCCAGGCCATGAGGACGTATTCCTTGCCGCTGCGTTTCCACTGCCACGAGGGGCGGGTCCCCCCTTCGTGCAGGACGGTGCTGATGACCTGCGGCATGAGGGCCGCGGGATTACGGCCAAGCACGACGGCCCAGGCATCGCCCAGTCCTTCGGCATGGGTGCGGTTGGCCCCGCTGACGATGGCCTGCACCTGCTCCGGCGTGAGTTCGGGATGCTCGGCATCCAGCGGCTGCAACGCTTCCGTTTCCTCGCGTGCAGGCTGGGCCGTTTCGGGCGACGGGGCGGCCTCGGCTTTTTCGGCCTTTTTGGCCTTCTTGCTCTTGTCGGCCTTCTCGCTCTTCTCCGCCTTGTCGGTCTTTTCCGCGGCGCTCTTCTTTTCCTTGCCGGGTTTTTCGGCCTTGGGAGCCTTCTTTTTCTTTTCTTCCACGGGCTGCTCAGTATTTTCGCTTTTCTTGGGCATAGATTTCCCCGTTCTTTCCGCCTCAGCGAAAGGGGCGCGGAACAGGCCTGCCGTCCCGCGCCGTTATCTGCTCATGGGCCTACTGGCCGCGCCGGTCTCCCCGGTCGCCGCGGCCGCCGCGGCCGTGCCGTTCCCCGCGGTCGCCCCGGTCGCCCCTGTCGCCGCGGCTGCGCTGCGGACGGGCGGTCTCCTCGGGGTTCCAGGGGTGGCCCTGCTCTTCCAGCAGGACGGCCTTGCGGCTGGCGCGGATACGGTCGCCGTTGATCTCGATGACCTTGACCACCATGTCCTCGCCGATGCGTGCGACGTCGCCGGGCTGTTCCACGCGGTTCACATCCAGCTGGGAGACGTGCACGAGCGCTTCCACATTGGGCAGCACTTCCACGATGGCGCCGATCTCCATGATCTTCTTGACCTTGGCGGTGTAGTTCTTGCCCAGTTCGGGCCGCTGGTCATAGTAGCTGATCATCTCGCGGGCCTTGTCCAGCGCGTCGGCCGTGGGGGCGAAGATGGACACGCGGCCGGAGTCTTCGATATCCACGGAAGCGCCGGTGGCCGTGGTGATGGCCTTGATGTTCTTGCCGCCGGGGCCGATGACCAGGCGGATGATGTCGGGATTGACATAGAGTTCCGCGTGCTGGGGCGCGTAGCGGGAGAGTTCCTTGCGCGGTTCGGCGATGACCTTGGCCATCTCCGCGAGGATGTGCAGGCGGCCTTCATGGGCCTGCTGCATGGCCTGGCGCATGATCTCCGTGGTCAGGCCGGTGATCTTGATGTCCATCTGGACGCCGGTGACGCCTTCAGCGGTGCCGGCGATCTTGAAGTCCATATCGCCGAGGGCGTCCTCGTCGCCGAGGATGTCGGTCAGCACGATGAACTTGTCGCCTTCCTTGATGAGGCCCATGGCCACGCCGGCCACAGGGGCGCTCACGGGCACGCCCGCGTCCATGAGCGAGAGCGAGCCGCCGCAGACCGCCGCCATGGAGGACGAACCGTTGGATTCCACGGTCTCGGCCACCACGCGCAGGGTGAAGGGGAAGTCCGCGTCGGCGGGCAGGATGGGCCGCAGGGATTTTTCGGCCAGCGCTCCGTGGCCGATCTCGCGACGGGAGACGCGCACGGGCTTGACTTCGCCCACGCTGAAGGGCGGGAAGTTGTAATGCAGCATGAAGCGCTTGGTCACGTCGCCGTTCAGGCCGTCCATACGCTGTTCATCGGTGGAGGAGCCCAGGGTGGTGACCACCAGCGACTTGGTCTCGCCGCGCCGGAAGAGCGCCGAACCGTGGGCGCGGGGCAGCAGGCCGGTCTGGATCTGGATGGGGCGCACCGTCTTGGTGTCGCGGCCGTCGATGCGGATGCCCTCATTGACGATGCGGGCGCGGACGATGGTCTTTTCCAGCGCGCCGAGGATATCGCCCACTTCGCGCAGTTCTTCGCTCTCGGCCCAGGCCGGATCGGCCTTGAGGGCCTCCATGACCTTGTCCTTCACGTCCTTGCGGGCATCCTTGCGGGCCATCTTGTCCGGCACGCGCAGGGCGGCCTCGATGCCGGCCTCACGGGCGAGCTCTTCCACGCGGGCCACGAGCACGGGATTGTCCTCGTGGGGCGTGAAGGGCATCTTTTCCTTGCCGGCCAGTTCGCGCAGCTTGAGCTGCGCGGCGATGAGGGGCTGGATCTCCTTGCGGCCCCATTCCAGCGCGTCGATGATGATGTCTTCGGGCACGAAGCGGGCTTCGCCCTCCACCATGGTCAGGGCATCGGCCGAGGCGGCGAAGACGATGTTCAGATCGCTCTTTTCCTGCTCCTCATAGGTGGGGTTGAGCACGAACTGTCCGTCGATGCGGCCGATGCGGCCACCGGCCACCGGGCCCTCAAAGGGCAGGGGCGAGAGCAGCACCGCGGCCGAAGCGCCGGTGAGCGCCAGCACGTCGGGCTCGTTTTCCGGATCGGCGGAGATGACGCTGGCCAGCACCTGCACGTCCTCGTTGAGGCCCTTGGGGAAGAGCGGACGGATGGGACGGTCGATGAGGCGGGAGACGAGGGTCTCACGCTCGGAGGGGCGGCCGATCTCGCGCCGGAAGAAGCTGCCGGGGATGCGCCCGGCGGCATACATCTTTTCGGAATATTCCACGGTCAGCGGGAAAAAGCCTTTGTCGTTCTCCAGCGGCTGCGAGCAGACGGTGACCAGCACCACCGTGCCGCCGCACTGCACCCAGACGGCCCCGTGGGCCTGATTGGCCAGGCGTCCGGTCTCGAAGATGATTTCCTTGCCGCCGACCATGGCGGTGACGCGGGTCGGATTGAACATATCAGACATGGTATTTCCTTGATGAAGGGGATTCCGCCAAAAACCGGCCTGAACGTTGCGCGCCGGCTTTTCCCGGACCCCCCTTCCTGCGTTGTGCCCCGTCGCCGGGGCGTTTCCTGCCGCAAAAGGCGGCAGGGGGAGCCGCGCCGCGGCTCCCCCTCCGAAACAATGGATTACTTGCGCAGCCCCAGCTTCTCGATGAGGGCACGGTAGCGCTGGATATCCTTCTTCTTGAGGTAGTTCAGGATCTTGCGGCGCTGACCCACCAGCTTGAGCAGGCCGGTGCGGGAGTGGAAGTCCTTCTTGTGCACCTTGAAATGGCCGGTCAGGCCTTCGATGCGGGCGGTCAGCAGGGCCACCTGCACCTCGGGGGAACCGGTGTCCCCTTCGTGTTTGGCGTGAGCGTCGATAACGGCCTTTTTCTGATTGGCATCCATCACCACAGCAGTTCTCCTTATAAGGAAGAGGGTTAGTTCCAAAGCCCCCGCAACACGGCCCAGCAGTCGCCTTGCGGCAGTTCCCGGCGTTCGGCGAGGGCCAGTTCGCAGCCCGCTTCCATGAGCAGGGCGCGGCAGCCTTCGCCGCGGCAGGGCACCGTCTGCCCGTTGCGGATGCGCCGCGCCTCGTCCGGCGTGAGATCCACGCGCGGCCAGTGGGGCAGGGCTTCCGCCAGGGGGCGCAGGCCACGGACCATGCACGCCGGGTCCGCCGTGATGGCGTCCAGCGACACGGCCGCATCCAGGCCGAAGGGGTGGCTGTACTCGCGGGTCAGTTCCGTGAGCACGGCTCCGCACCCAAGTCGTTTCCCCAAGCTGTGGGCCAGGGAACGTATATAGGTGCCGGAACTGCAGGCGACCCGAAAGCGTACAAGCGGGAGGGCCATTTCCAGCACTTCCGCCTGCGAAATCTCCATGCGTTTGATCTTGACCGGCGTCTCCACGCCCTTGCGGGCCAGTTTGTAGAGGGGCTGCCCCTCATGCTTGGCCGCCGAGTATGCGGGCACTTCCTGCTCCGTCAGCTCCCGCCAGGCGCTGACTTCGGCGCGGACGGCCGCCTCGCTCACATCCTGCCACGGCAGTTCGCGCAGGATCTGTCCCTGGCTGTCCCAGGTGTCGCTTTCCTGCCCGAGGCGAAGGACGCCGCTGTAGACCTTGCCGCCGTCCGCCAGCAGGTGCGAGGCGATCTTGGTCCCCTGTCCGAGCAGCACCAGCAGGACGCCGGAAGCCAGCGGGTCAAGGGTGCCGGCGTGGCCGATCTTTTTCTGTCCCAGACGTTTGAGCACCGAAAGGCAACGGGCGGAAGTGGGACCGGACGGCTTGTCGAGCACCAGCACGCCATGCAGCTGCGGCAGGGCAGGAGAGTTTTGCTTGGTCATCATACGCAATGCACCAATATACCTGTGACAGGGCCACAAGTCAAAGCTTTTCCGGCAGAGGAACCGGCTCCATACGACGGGTGCGGGGCTAGAGCATTTTGCCTTTGAAAAACAAAATGCGAGGCGGCGGTGCAGCGCCGTCCGGCCCAAATCAAGTGGAAAAACCGCGTTTTTCCGCGAAGCGCCAAGCGTTCCAAGCGGAAAATGCGCTATTCGACGGGGGCCGTTCAGGACGTCTCCACCTGTTCGAGGAAACCGGCTGCGCAAAGGCGCTGCCGCAGAGCCGTCACGTCCCGGCGGATACGGGGAAGGCCCGCCTGGGGGAAGGCTTCGGCCAGCAGGGCGGCCAGTTCCGCATCGCTGCCCGGTTCCTCCCAGAGCTGCCAGAGCGCGCACCCCATACCGTTGAGCCGGAAGACGCGGCCGTCCCGTCCGGCGGCCTCCTCGTCCCGCGCCAGGAAGCCCCCGGCGGCATCCTGCCGGAAGATGACGCCGGGACGCTGCCGCCAGGCGGCGGGAAGGGCGTCGGGGGGTCGGCGCACGCCGCGAGCGTGACGGCGGCGAAACGCCCGTGGTGGCCGTACGCCCTCACGCGGCGGGCAAGGCGCGGCAAGGTCGTCTGTCACAGCCGGGACGACGGGCTGGGGCTGCGGCAGGCCGGGGGAGAAGGCGGCGGCCTGCCAGCCGTCCAGCAGGGCGGCGGCCTCGTCCAGCGTTCGGTAGCGCAGCACGCGGCAGGGGACGCGCTGGAGCAGGTCGCAGGCCGTGCGCAGGGCAAGGCCGGCCCGGCCGTCCCGCAACAGGAAGCGCAGCAGCAGATCCCGCATGTCGTCCTGCCGGGCTTGCGGCAACAGGCCGCAGGCGGCGGCCGGATCTTCCTGTCTGTCCAGGATGACGACGGCATCCACCGGCAGGAGCGTCCCCCACGGCAGCATGGGCAGGCGTGCGGGATCGCAGCAAAGATAGTAGTCGTCGCCGCAGGCGGCGTAGGGCGAGGACGGGCCCCGCAGGGGGGCGAGGCTCTCGCACTCCGGCAGCGGGAGCCGCAGGCGGGGGGCAAAACCGTAGGAGAAAAGCTCTCCCGCCGGACTCAGCGCCAGCATGTCGTCCCCAAGGCCCTGCCAGCCGTCCAGCAGCAGACGGGCCATGAGCGCGCTTTTACCTGCCTTGTGCGTGCCGCAGAAGAGGACGGTGCGCCCGTCGCGGACGGCTGCGGCGGCATGGATGCCCATTTGGCTGGTATGCTGCGTCTCGTAGACGGCGACGAGCTCCACGGCGAGCGTGCAGGCCAGACAGGTCAGGCTCGGTTCAAGGCTGTAGCCCGGCCGCAACCGGGCTACGGCATCCTGCGGATGGAACGGCGTGAAATCCGTGGCTTCCGGGCTTGCCCCGTGCAGCCGGAAAGCTCCGCCCGCCAGCGGCTCCACCAGGAAGCTGGGGGACGTTCCCGTCGCAATGGCCGGGATGTGGTGCGGCCAGCAGCCCAGCACCCGGCGGAGCGCGCGCAGGAGCGCGTCCGTCCCCTCAGCCGCGCCGGGCAGCAGGCGTACGGGCCCCGGTATCCCCCGGAAGCAGATATCCCGGCTGGTTGCTGTCGGCATGCGTGGTCTGACCGTCGGTTAATTGGGACGGAAGCCGCCGCCGTGCGAGGGCGCGGTGCCGCCACGATAGCCTCCGGCTCCACCGGTGGGCCCCTGGTAGCCGCTGGGCGCGGGGCCGCTCTGGTAGCCGCCGCCGGGATGCCCGTAATAGCTGTGCCGGGACCGCGGGCTGCGATAGGTGCGGCGGGAGCGAGGGCTGCGGTAGGTATGATAGGAATGGGCCTGGGCCTCGTCCAGCCCCAATAGGGTGGGGGCGGTGTAGGCCATGCCGGCGGCCACAAGGCCAAGCAGGAAGCGGCGGCGGCTGCTGCCGGCGGCCGGTTGCCGAGTTGCGGTGTTGTCGCGTTGTTGCTGTTGGGACATGGGCTGACTCCCTGTGCGGCAGCGGCCGGCGCATGCCTCCATGCGCGCTCCGCTGGTATGGTGTTGAGGACAGCGTTGTGTATACCGCGGGCGGCGTCAGAAAAGCGTCAGCCCGCACGGCGGGCGTTCGGGCGGCAGGCCAGGGAGCCTGCCGCCCGGTTTCATGTCAGCTACGTGTCGCGGCGCGGGCCGTCCGGCCTTCTGTGATCGCGGTCAAGGCCTTCGAAACGCTTTACGTTCTCGCCTGGCCTGCCGTCACGGCGGGAAGGCCGCGTCCTGTAGCGGTCACGCGGTTCCGGCCTGCCCGGATGGGGCCCGCCGGGCCGTCTGCTGGGCCGTGTCCGTCCGGGACGGGTGCGGCCGGGCCGGGTACGGTCGGGACGACGACGGCTGGGGCGCGTGCGTCTGGTCCGGCGGCGGTTGCTGGGCCGGGTCCGCCGGGTGCGACGCCTGTTGGAATGCCTCTTCCACGGTTCGGCCTCGGCCTCATCCAGCCCCAGCAGGGTGGGGGTGACGTAGGCCAGACCGGCGGCCACGAGGCCCAGCAGGAAACGGCGCCGGTCAGATGGCGTCCGTTCCGGTTCATCGACAGTGTTCTGCACTCGTTCATGCTCGTTCATGATTCCCTCCTGTCATGGAGCATTGCTGAGCTTTCCTGTCAGCCATGCTGTCAAAGGACGGCAGCGACAGCCCTGGTCAGCGTTTCGGCCGCCTGCGCGGCCTCCATGCGCAGGGTGCCTCCTGCCGCGTTCCGGTGTCCGCCGCCTCCCAATGCGGCGGCGGCAGCCCGTACATCCGTTTCGCCGAAGGAGCGCAAGCTGAATTTGTGGATGCCCGGCGCGTCCTCGCGCAGCAGGGCGGCCGCCCGCACGCCGGCAAGGCGGCGCATCTGTTCCACAAAGCCTTCCAGGTCTTCCTTGGTTGCTCCACAGCTCTGTAAATCATCCAACTGAACGGCACAAAAGGCAAGCGTTCCGTCGGTCAAAAGTTGTATGCGCTGCATGAGCCGGGCCCAGAGGCGCATCTTCCCCATGCTCCAGCAGTTTTCCAACTGTTGCCGCAACAGGGGGATGTCGCAGCCGTTCTCGACCAGGTGAGCCGCCAGATGCAGGACCGCCGCGCTGGTGTTGCCGTGAGCGAAACCGCCCGTATCCGTGATGAGGCCCAGGGCCAGGGCCTGACCGAGCCTGCCCTCCAGCGGCAGGCCGGCGCTGATGGCCACATAGGCCACGAGCTGCGCCGTGGCGGCGGCCTGCGGTTCGATCCAGTTGGCCAGGCTGCCCATGCCGTCGCTGCCCAGGTGATGGTCGATGTTGCAGGTGGTCAGGCCGGGCAGGGCCTTTTCCAGCTCGTCGCCGAGCCGGTGCGGTTCGCCGCAGTCCAGCAGCACCGCGGCGGCGGGGCGGAAGGGCAGGCGCTGCAGACTGTCGTGCACGCAGCCGGGCAAGGGGAGGAAGCCGAGGTAGGGCGGCACGCCGCTTTTGCTGTAGAGCACGCATTCCTTGCCCAGACCTTGCAGCAGGCAGCCCGTGGCCGCCACGGAGCCGAGCGCGTCCCCGTCCGGATTGACATGCCCGGCGATGATGACGCGGTCCAGCCCGCGCAGGGCGTCGGCCATGCGCGCGGCCGGGGCGCGCCAGGCGTCGGGGATAAGCTCAGTCGGCTGCATAGATCTCCACCTCGCTCTCGATCATTTCTTCCGGGCAGACGGCCTCCATCATCAGGGCGCATTTGTCCATGCGGCTGCGCAGATGGCTCTCGCTGTTGGACAGGGACACCACGGCCAGCCGCAGGCGGGTGAGGCTGTCCTCCGTACCGGCCTCGGCCACGGCCACATTGAAGCGGTTGCGCACCTTTTGCTTGAGGCTGTTGGCCACGCGGCGCTTGGCCTTGAGATTGTCGTTGCCGTGCAGGGCGAATTCCACCGTCAGCACGGCCATGAACATCATTGACATTTTGCCTCTCTTTTGCGTATCTGCCGCGACTATGCCCAAATGCCTCCGTTCCCGCAAGGGGAGCGGGCGCGGAAGAGGGCATGCGTCCCGGCGGCATCCGCTCCGTGTGCGGCTTGACACTGCTGTTGAATTTGAATACACGTAAAATGCTCGGAATAATGTTTTTTCTCAGGGAAAAGAACCGTCCCCGCCGGGTCTGGTGAAGGAAGCGCGATATGGATTTTGGAAGCAGTTTGCGGAAGCACAGAAAGGAAAGAAAGTTGACGCTGGCTGCACTGGGCAAGCTGACCGGCCTGTCCATCTCCTATCTCAGCAAACTGGAGAACGGCGTCTCCACGCCTTCGCTGGCGAATATGCAGAAGCTGTGCGAAGCCCTGCAGATCTCCATGATCGATCTGCTGGATGAACGCTTTCCCAGCGGCGAGAAGATCCTGGCCCGCTATAACGAGCAGCCGAACATTTTTTCCACCGAGTCCGGCGTGCTGTACAATACCCTGTTCGACAAGTCCCCCAAGGCCAAGATCGTCAGCATGATCATCGACGAGGACAATTTTCAGGAAGAGATGTCCTGGGGCCATCACTACGATGAATTCGGCATCGTGGTGGAGGGGGCCATGAATCTGGTCATTGGCGAGGATTCTTACGCCATGACGCCGGGAGACGTCATCTTCATCAAGGCGCACACCATCCACAAGTACCGCAAGACCGCTCCGGGACGCTGCGTCTCTTTCTGGATATACGTGTGAGGCGCTGCGGCGCAGCACGTCTTTTCTCCGCCGGCTTCCGTACCCGGCAGGAGTGAGAAAAGCCCCTTGCGGCAGTTGCCGCAGGGGGCTTTTCGTGAGGAGGAGAGGGGCGGCAGACGCTGAAGGTCTGCCGCTCCCCGGCTGGTGTCAGGCGTTGGGGGTGAGGAACTTCTTGTTGGTCTCCGGGGCGAACATCTGGCAGATGAGCCCACCTGCCACCAGGGCCGCGATGCAGCCGGCCAGGGCGGCATTGGTGCCCCAGGCGTCAAGCACGATGGGGAGCAGGAAGGTCGCCCCCGCCGCGCCTATGCGGCTGCAGGCGATGGTGAAGCCGATGCCGCAGCCCCGGATCTCCGTGGGGAAGAGTTCGGGCGGGTAGGCGTATTCCAGCACCGATGCCGCGGCGATGGTGAAGCTGAAGACGGAGATCAGTAGGGTGATGGCCATCGCCGAGGACGTGGGCACGAAAATGATGGCCAGCAGCGCCAGCGCGCAGAGGTAGAACGTCGAGATCAGGAAGCCCCGGCGGGAGACCTTGTCCACGATCCAGGTGCCGAACATGACCCCGGCAAAGAGGAAGACGTTGAAGACGATGCCCGAGGTATAGGGGTCTTCCATGTTGAAGTTCTTGAAAATGATGGGCAGGAAGATGCTGAGCGAAAAGTAGGGGATGACCTGGAAGGCGTAGAAGGAACCGGAAACGAGGCTTCTGGTGCGCCAGCGGGGACTGAAGAGATCCTGCCAGCCGAGTTGCGTGGTCTGCTGCGGCAGGGGCGGGATGCAGTAGCCTTCGCCGAGGTGCGTGCGGATGACCTGTTGCGCGTCCGCCTCACGATTCTTGCCCATGAGCCAGATGGGGGATTCCGGGGTGCCGTAGCGCACGAAGAGCGAGATGAAGGACGGCACCGCGCAGCTCAGCAGGATCCAGCGCCAGCCGGCCTCTTGCAGGAAGTAGCCCGTGATGTAGGCGCTGACGTAGCCTGCGGCCCAAATGGCCTGCATGAAGCCCAGCGCCCTGGCCCGCTGCTTGAGCGGCGTCCATTCGCTGACCAGAGTGACGCCCACGGCGTAATCCGCGCCGATGGCCAGCCCCAGCAGCAGTCGCAGAGCCAGCAGCTGGCCCGCGCTGCTGACGAAGTACTGCAGGATGGAGACGGCGGCAAAGATCAGCATGGTATACTGATAGATGGCCTGACGTCCGAAGCGGTCGACGATGGGGCCGGCAAAGAGACTGCCGAACATGAGGCCGAACAGGGATGCCGCGCCGATGAGGCCCAGCGTCCAGGATGTCAGACCCAGTTCTGTGGTGGCCAGGCTGAGGGCGATGCCGATGGAGCCGAGCATGAAGCCATCGCTGTACTGACCGAACACCCCGCCCAGCAAGACCTTCCAGTGGAGCCTGCCAAAAGGCGCTTCTTCATAACTGACGGAAACTGTGGACATGGAGCGACCTCCTTTATCTGGTTTGCTGTCGTTTTGCCTGAAGATCCG
Organism: Candidatus Desulfovibrio gallistercoris; assembly: GCA_019118745.1. Classification (GTDB taxonomy): domain Bacteria; phylum Desulfobacterota; class Desulfovibrionia; order Desulfovibrionales; family Desulfovibrionaceae; genus Desulfovibrio; species Desulfovibrio gallistercoris. The sequence goes on from DWYJ01000017.1 coordinate 58,342, forward strand.
TTTCGATCTGCCGTGCCTTTGCCGTGAGGCAGAGGCCGCCGAGGCCGGTGCAGCGCAGCTCGCGGGGCAGCATGGTCCCCACCGAGTACATGGCCTGAATGGTCTGATCCAGGGGGATGACCGCATCAAAACCGGCATGCGCCATATTGGCGGCGATGAAGGAATTGCCCACGGCAGTGGAGTTTCGATTGATGCAGGGGATGTCGACGCAGCCCGCCACGGGGTCGCAGACGAGCCCCAGCATGTTTTGCAGGGCCAGTGAGGCCCCCTGCAGGGCCGTGCGGACATCGCTGCCCAGATAATGCGAGACGATGGCGGCCCCCATGCAGCTTGCCGCGCCGATCTCCGCCTGGCAGGCCGCCACTTCGGCCGCGAACGTGGCCTGGCTGGCAATGAAGACGCCCACAAGGCCGGCGCAGAGCAGCGCTTTTGCGGCTTCCTGCTCGTCTGTCTCGCCAAGGCCCGTGAGGCCGAAGAGGATACCGGGGATGACTCCGCAGGAACCGGCGGTCGGGGCGGCCACCACACGGCCCATGGCGCTGTTGTTCTCCATGACGGCAGTGGCGTAGATGATGCCGCGCCCGATATGCCCCATGTCCGTCATGCTCCCGGCGCGGGCATGCAGCTTGGCCGCGCTGGGCGTGATGAAGCCTGCGCTTTCCAGCCCCTCGCCCAGACCGGCGGTGATGGCCTCCCGCATGATCCTCACAAGGCGCGCCGCATAGGCCAGCACTTCTTCTTCCGTCCAGCCGCTGCGGGCGCATTCGTAGCGTACGGCCGCCTGCCAAAGCGGCATGGGCGAAGTTTCCAGAAAGTGCTGCAGTTCCTCCGCCGTACGGAAGGGCGTCCTGTCCTCCGGCTGGGCCGTCACCGGCAGGATGGCCGGCACGTGCATGAAGTTGATGCCCTGCTCCCGGCTGGCAGCCGCAAGGCATTGCATCAGCTCTGCGGACGGACTCTGCGTGAGGCCGATATGCAGCAGCTCGCCGTCTCGCGTCCGGCTGAGGACATGCTCAAGCCCCGCCAGCAGCGGCGTCAGCGCGTCCAGACGTCCGGCCTCGCCGTCGGGCGCAAGGAAAAGGAGCTCGTGGGCGTCGCCGGCGCAGTTCAGGGCGTGGCCGTTGAGCGAACGGACGGCGAACATGCCGCCGCCCACGGACCACGAGCTGACGGAAAGCCTTCTGCCGCTGGCCGCGTCGGCGAGTTCGACGACGCTCAGGTTGGGATGATCGAGCGGCATGTCCACGATCTCGATGGACAGCGTGATGCCTTTTTCCTTCAGGCGGACAAGGGAGTGGCGGAAGTCGGGATCAGTGACCTCCATACCGAGCAGGCCGGCGACCAGGGCGATGTCCGATTTTTGCCCCTTATAGACGCCCGCATAGGAGCCCTTTTGCGGAAAAAGGATGCGAACGGCGGAGAACTGCGGCATCAGATGATGGATAAAGTAGCCGATCCTCCACGGGCCTGCCGTGTGCGAACTGGACGGCCCCGTCATGATGGGCCCCAGAACGTCGTTGAAAATGCTCACTGCCGGGGATTGCATGTTGACCTCATATTTTTTTATTGGAAAATTTTTCTCGATTTTTTTCTCAAAATTTGTCTTAACTGGCTTTTTGGAGGGAAAATTTTCCAATGAGATACTTTTTCTTGTTACTATGGAGAATTTTCCTATGAGTCAATAAAATTTTCCAAATGAAGGAAAAAACTAGGGGGTTTTGTCGCTCCCAAAGGCAAAAACTTCAGAGGTCAGCACAGGACTTGCCGACAGAAACTCATTGGAAGCACAGGATTTTTTCTGAAATGAGAGATCGTACGGTTGGACGCGCAAGGCGTTCCAAACGGAAAATGCTCTAAGAAGAAGCGGCTGCGCGAGAGAAGGGGCAGTCGCGCGGTGGGGATAAAAAAAGGCGGTGGAGCCAGGCTCCACCGCCATATGTGAGGCATCACGCCGCGGGAACTAGAGTTCCGGCGGCAGACCGTTGAGCTGCTTCAGCGTGAAGACGGGGCCGTCGATGCAGACATAGTGGCTGCCGATGTTGCAGCGGCCGCAGATGCCGATGCCGCACTTCATGCGCTTTTCCAGCGTGGTCACGATGTTCTCATGCTGGAAGCCCAGCTTTTCCAGGGCCTGCAGCGTGAACTTGATCATGATCGGCGGGCCGCAGAGCACGGCCACGCAGTTGTCCGGCTTGGGGCCGATCTCGGTCAGCACGTTGGGGATGAGGCCCACCTTGTGCTGCCAGCCTTCGGCCGGATTGTCGATGCAGAGGTGGCAATCCAGGTCGGGATTGTCCAGCCAGCCCTGCAGCTCGTAGCTGAAGGCCATATCGCTGGGGCTCTTGGCGCCGTACAGCAGGCTGACCTTGCCGTAATCCTTCTTGCGTTCGAGGATGTGCAGCATGATGGTACGGATAGGAGCCATACCGATGCCGCCGCCCACGAAGAAGATGTTTTTGCCCTTCCAGTCCTCGTAGGGGAAGAAGTTGCCAAGGGGAGCGCGCACGCCCACCTTGTCCCCGGCGGAGAGGCGGTGGATGGTGGAGGTCACTTCACCGGCCTGCATGACGGAGAACTGGAGGTAATCCTTCATGGACGGCGGCGAATTGATGACGAAGGTGGACTCGCCGGCGCCGAAGACCGAGAGCTGGCCCACCTGGCCGGGTTCGTACTTGAAATTGGCCATCTGCTCAGGATCGTCGATCACGACGCGAATGGTCTTGATGTTGCCCGTTTCCTGAATGGTTTCCACCACAGTGGCCGCCATGGGCTTGTAGGGATTGCCCTGCGGGAGCGGACGGGGGGTCAGCTCGCGCAGCATCCCTTCCTTTTTGCTTTGAGTCGCCATGTCTTAACCTCTACTTAGCGGCCTTGTCGGCGTTGATGGCATCCAGCACGATCTGGCGAATGTCCAGGCTCACGGGGCAGTTGCTGATGCAGCGGCCGCAGCCGTTGCAGGAGAAGGTTCCCCAGTTCTCCGGATAGGTGGAGAACTTGTGGGAGACGCGGTTACGCATGCGCAGGGCCTTTTCCATACGCGTGTTGTGACCGCTGGCCTCGCGGGTGAACAGGGGCGACATGCAGTTGTCCCAGGTCCGCAGGCGGCGTCCGCCCTTTTCGCTGGTGGCTTCGCCTTCGTCCGTGATGTTGAAGCAGTAGCAGGTGGGGCAGAAGTAGGTGCAGGCCCCGCAGGACAGGCAGCGGTCGGTCTCGCGGGTCCAGAAGTCCACATCGGTGAACTTGGCCGCCACCTTGGCCGGCGCGTCCTTGAGGTTGGGGGCCTTGACCAGCGTGGCCCACGCAGCCTTGCGCACATCTTCCATTTCCTTGAAGCGGTCCGCGCCGTCATCAAGGCCGCTGCCTTCCAGCAGGGCGTCGCCCTTGGGGGTGATGCCCTGGAGGATGTAGCCGTCGCTGAGTTCGGTCATCAGGATGTCGGAACCTTCCGGAGAGGAAGGACCGCCGCCCACCCAGTGGCAGAAACAGGTGTTGCAGCCGCTGTTGCAGGTGAGGGTGATGACGGTCAGCTTTTCACGCCGCGCCTTGTAGTAGGGGTCGGCGATGGGGCCTTTCAGATAGGGACGGTCCAGCGTGACGTAGCCGCGGGCGTCGCAGGGACGGGCCGCAAAGACGACCGTGGTCTCGGCCTGCGGGGTGTCGTCCAGTTCCAGCTTGACGTTCTGCGGATTGGCCTTGTCCTTGACCTTGCGGTAGCTGACAAGGGTCTCGCACTGGGGCAGCACGGCGGCCTTGGCGGGCACGGTGGCCTTTTCCAGCGTGAATTCCTTGCCTTCCTTCCACGGTTCGAAGACCACGGAACGCTTGTCGGCGGGCTTCACCACAGGGGCCAGCACACGGGCGTCCTTGGAGAGGTGAGCCAGAAACGCCGGGAGGCCCTCAGGCTTTACAAATCGGGTGATGCTCATTTCCACTCCCTCTCATGAATGTTCTTTTCTTCCACTTCGTAGCCCAAGAGCGGCGGAACGGCTTCGGGATCGACGCCGGACTTGTAGCCGTCAAAGAGCTGACCCACGGCGCGGGCGATCTGCTGGCGCAGGGCCAGGATCGGGATGCCCACGGGGCAGGCGCGCTGGCACTCGCCGCAGCCGGTGCAGCGGCCGGCCAGGTGCATGGCATGGATCGTCTGGAAGAAGAGTTTGTCGCGGGTGCTGTCTTCCTGCGAGATCCAGTGCGGTTCGCGGCTCTCCGCGATGCAGTAGTCGCGGCAGACGCACATGGGACAGGCGTTGCGGCAGGCATAGCAGCGGATGCAGCGTTCCATCTGGCCGCGCCAGAAGGCGAGGCGCTCGTCCAGGCTCATGGAGTCGAGCAGGGCCAGTTCCGGCGGGGTGTAGGGGCCGGGCTTCACTTCGGTGGGCGTGCCGATGAGGGTGTCGGAGAGCACCGCGGTGGGCATGGTGCAGCCGTAGCACTTGCCCTGCGCGAAGTCGTTCATGCAGAAGCGGTGTTCCTTGCCGTCGGCGGTGATGGTCACGCCGGCTTCGTCATACTCCACCTTGTCGATGGTGGTGTAGCGGCCCAGTTCCTGATTGACGCGGGCCATATCCAGCGTGCCCTCGCAGGGCATGGCGAAGATGGTCACGTCCTCGCGGTTGATCAGGTTTTCCTGCAGCAGTTCCACCACGGATTTGGCGTCGCAGCCCTTCACCACGATGCCCACCTTCTTGCCCTTGTACTGGGGTAGGTAGACGGCGGGGTTGTTGACGTTGAAGGGGCCCCACACCAGCTTGTCCACGTCTTCGGGCGTACGCATGAAGAGCGGCACGGTGCGGGCGGCGTCGTAGCCCTGCTGCCAGCCGATGACCACGTCCAGTTCGGGCAGCTTGGCCTTGATGGCGGCCTTGAGCTCGTCCAGCTTGTTTTTCTGGCCGGTGCCCAGGGGACGCAGCGAGGTCAGCGCCATGTCCACCACCTTGAGCAGCGGTTCCGGATCTTCCAGACGGGGAGCCGGGCCCAGGTCATGGATGCGCTTGGTGAAGGTCTGCACCACATGCTGCCAGCGCTGGCCTTCGGAAGCGGACACCCAGGTGTACTCGAAACGACGGTCGTCGATGCCGAGCACGGGCAGGAACTGCTTCAGCACTTCCAGGCGGCGGCGGGCGTAGAAGTTGCCCGCGGCATAGTGGCAGTCGCGCGGATGGCAGCCGGAGACCAGCACGCCGTCAGCGCCGTTGAGCAGGGCTTTCACGATGAAGAGCGGATCGATGCGGCCCGAGCAGGGGACGCGGATGATACGCAGGTCGGTGGGCTGTCCCGCACGGGCCGTACCGGCGGTGTCGGCACCGCCGTAGGAACACCAGTTGCAGAGAAAACCCACAATTCGCAGTTCTTTGCCGTTCAGCACTGGCATAGCGTGTTAACCTCCGCAAGAATCTGGTTGTCGGTGGCGTGAGAGAGCTGGATGGCGCCCTGCGGACAGGTGGAGGTGCAGAGACCGCAGCCCTGGCAGACGGTTTCGATGACCTGAGCGTACATCTTGCCGCGGAACTCCACTTCCTTGATGGCGCCGAAGGGGCAGCAGCGGATGCACTTGCCGCAGTCCACGCAGCGCTTCATGTCCACGCTGGCGATCTGCGGGTCGTTCTCCAGCTTGTCCTTGGAGAAGAGGCCCAGCACCTTGGCGGCGGCGGCGGAACCCTGGGCCACGGAGGCCGGGATGTCCTTGACGCCCTGGCAGACGCCCGCCAGATACACGCCGGCGGTATTGGTCTCCACAGGCTTCAGCTTGACGTGGCTTTCCAGGAAGAAGCCGTAGCTGTCGTAGGAGATACGCAGCTTTTCGGCCAGCTTGGGCGAGCCCTTGGCGGCTTCCACGCCCACGGCCAGCACCACGAGGTCGGCCTTGATCTCCACGCCTTCGCCGAGCAGCGTATCCACGCCGCGGACGATGAGGTGGCCTTCGCCGTCAGGGTAGATCTTGGACACGCGGCCGCGGATGTATTCCGTACCGTATTCTTCCATGGCGCGGCGGGTGAACTCGTCGTAGATCTTCCCGTTGGCGCGGATATCCATGTAGAAGACGAAGGATTTGGAATCCGGGATGTGGTCCTTGGTCAGGATGGCCTGCTTGGCGGTGTACATGCAGCAGAAGCCGGAGCAGTACGGACGGCCGATGGAGCGGTCACGCGAGCCCACGCACTGGATGAACACGATGTTCTTGGGTTCCTTGCCGTCGGAAGGACGCTTGATGTGCCCTTCGGTGGGGCCGGAAGCCGAGAGCAGGCGCTCGTACTGCAGGGAGGTCACCACGTCGGGGTAGCGTCCGCCGCCGTATTCTTCATAGACCGTCCAGTCCATGAGGTCGTAACCGGTGGCGGCCACGATGCAGCCCACTTCCTCGGTGATGATCTCATCCTGCTGTTCGTAGTTGATGGCGCCGGTGGGGCAGACCTTGGCGCACACGCCGCATTTGCCCTTGGTGAGCTGGCGGCAGTGTTCGGGATTGATGACGGCCTTCTTCGGGATGGCCTGCGGGAAGGCGATGTTGATGGCCGTGGTGGGGCCCACCAGTTCGTTGAAGGTGTCCGGCGTTTTCTTGGCCGGGCACTTTTCCGTGCAGGCGCCGCAGCCGGTGCACTTGTCCCAGTCCACATAGGTGGCGCGCTTGCGGATCTTGATGCTGAAGTTACCCACGTAGCCGGAGATGTCTTCCACCTCGGACTTGGCGTACAGCGTGATGTTGGGATGCTGGGCCACGTCCACCATCTTGGGGCCGAGGATACAGGCCGAGCAGTCGACGGTGGGGAAGGTCTTGTCGAGCTTGGCCATCTTGCCGCCGATGGTGGCTTCGCGTTCCACGAGCACCACCTGGATGCCGCCTTCGGCGCAGTCAAGGGCGGCCTGGATGCCGGCCACGCCCGCGCCGATGATCAGCACGCGCTTGTTGACGTCGAAGGATTTGGCCTTCAGGGGCTTGTCGTTGCGCAGCTTGGCCACGGCGATCTGGACGAGTTCGGTCGCCTTGTTGGTGTTGGCTTCCTTGTCCTTGCCGATCCAGGAGACATGCTCGCGGATGTTGGCCATTTCGAACATGTAGCGGTTCAGGCCGGCGCGTTCCACCGTGCGGCGGAAGGTCGGCTCATGGATGCGGGGGCTGCAGGAGGCGACCACCACGCCGTCGAGCTTGTGCTCGTGGATGGCGGCCTCGATGGCCGCCTGTCCCGGCTCGGCGCAGGTGTACATGATGTCCTGGGCCAGCACCACATCGGGGAACATCCGCGCATTCTCGGCCACCTTGGCGCAGTCCACGGTGCCGGCGATATTGCTGCCGCAATGGCAGATGAAGACGCCTATTCTCATGCCTTGTCTCCTTCGGGAGCCTTGCTGTAGGCAGCAGGCTGATCCAGCTTGCGCAGCAGATTGTCGGCGCTGACGCAGAGTTTATCCAGCCCGAGCGCGCTGGGCGCGAGGCCGAAGGCGATGCCCATGAGCTGGGTGTAGTAGAGCACCGGCATGCTGAAGGCGACGCCCGCTTCCTTGGCCGCCTGCTGCTGGCGCAGGTCGAGGTTCATCTGGCAGAGCGGACAGGCCACGACCACGGCATCCACGCCCAGCATGGTGGCCAGGTTGAGGATGCGGCCGGTCAGGCGGGCCGTCATGGCGCGTTCGGGGATGCCGTAGGAGGCGCCGCAGCATTCGGTCTTGAGGGGGAAGTCCACCATTTCCGCGCCGCAGGCGGTGAGCAGGCTCTCCATGAGGGTGGGGTTCTCGGGATCGCCGAACTCCATGACCTCGTGCGGACGGCTCATGAGGCAGCCGTAGTAGGCGGCCAGCTTGAGGCCGGCCAGCGGCTTGCGCACGCGCGCGGCGATGGCGTCGGTGTCGTAGGCGCGGGCGATGCCCTGCATGACCGAAAGGGCTTCGGGCAGGTTCTCGGACAGAGGTTCATCGAGCAGCTCGTTCACGCCCGCGCGGAATTCGGGGTTCTCCAGACGCTTGGCCGCGTGGCGCAGGTTGGAGAGGCAGCTCGGACAGGGCGTCAGCACCATGTCGGCTTTCTGCCGGGCGGCGAGGTCGAGGTTGCGCGCGCTCAGAGCGCCGGAAAGCTGGGTGTCCACGGCATGGGCGGGCGTGGAGCCGCAGCAGCTCCAGCCGGGGATCTCTTCCATCTGCATGCCCAGCGCGGCGCAGACGGCCTGCGTGGACTTTTCGTAGTCGGCGGACGATCCCGTCGCCGAGCAGCCGGGATAGTAGGCTATTTTCATGCGCGCACCCCCTGACGATTGGCGCGTTCCTGATAGCGCTTGAAGATGCGGCCCACGGCTTCGGCTCCCTCTTCAGGCGTCTTGTGGGGCTTGAAGCCGAGCTTGCCCTTGGCCAGAGCGGCGGGGGCAAGGTCCACGTCGGTGAACACACGCATGGAGCGCAGCATGTAGAGCACCATGGTGCCGATCTCGTAGGTACGGCCGTACTTGCGCACCGTGGCGAGGAAGGAAGTCCAGAATTTGTCCACCTTGGGCACGGTCACAATGCCTTCCTTGCGGGCCATGTGCCGCAGGGTCTCCATCACGCCGGCAACGTCGATGTTGTTGGGGCAACGCTGACTACAGGTGGAACAGGAAAGGCACATCCAGATGGAACGGGAATTCAGCACCTTGTTTTTCAGGCCCAGCTGCACGCCGCGCATGACCTGATTGACCTGCAGGTCGTAGACGAAGCCTGCGGGGCAACCGGCAGTGCAGTTGCCGCACTGGTAACAGGTGGAAATCCTCTGACCGCTCTGGGCGTCCACTGCCGCCGTGAAGTCGGTATCGCGCATCCGGCTTAGTTCAATGGCGTCGTTCATGGGATCTCACAGGGTTAAAGTCTGAAGGACCGGGGCGTAGCCAAATTTAGGTTGTCCTAACGCAAGGACAGGAAAAAATCCAGCCTTCTGCCCGCCTCTGCCGTTTTTTTCACGAGGAAATATGTCCGCTTCGCGCGGCCGCTACCGGCCGGCGGCCAGCGCATGCACCGCCCGCAGGCCGAGCAGGTAGCTGTGCGGCCCGAAGCCGGCGATGCTGCCCGCGCTCACCCGCGCCAGCACCGATTCGTGCCGGAAGCTCTCGCGCGCGTGCACATTGGACATGTGCACCTCCACCACCGGGATGGACAGCATGCCCAGCGCGTCCATGATGGCGTAGCTGTAATGCGTCCAGGCCCCGGCGTTGATGACGATGCCGCGTGTGCCGTCATCGAGGGCCTGATGGATGCGTTCCACCATCCGGCCTTCATGGTTGGTCTGGAAGATGTCCAGCCGCACGTCGAGCTCCTCGGCCAGCGAGCGCAGCGCGGCGTCGATCTCGGCAAGGGTGCTGGTGCCGTACTGGGCGGGATCGCGGCGGCCGAACATGTTGAGGTTGACGCCGTGCAGGATCAGGTAGTCGTGCATGTCGCTCACCTCCGTTCTTCGCCGCCATGCAGGGCCGCTTCCAGCGCCTGCCGGGCCGTCGCGGGCAGATGCTCGCCCGTCCAGAGGAAAAACTGCGCATCGGCCTGGGCGTGGAACATCTCCAGCCCGCCCAGCGTCTGCCAGCCCGCCGCCTCGGCCTCGGCCAGGAAGCGCGTCCGCAGGGGGTTGTAGACGATATCGTACGCCAGCCCCGTACGGCCTTGCGCGCGGGCCGGCGCGAAGTCGTAGGGCGTCTCGTCTTCGGCCTTGCCGCGCATGCCGAGAGGCGTGGCGTTGATGATCAGGCCGGCGGGCACGTCATGCCGGTCCTGCCAGGCGACGGCCTGCATGCCGAAGGCTTCCGCAAGGGGGAGATGCGTCCGGTCGGAGGGGGTGCAGATGCTGCAGGCGCTGAAGCCGTGGGCCCGCAGACCCGCGGCGGCCGCTCGGGCCGCGCCGCCCGCGCCGAGCAGCAGCACGGGCATGTCTCTGGGCAGGTCGCGCGCCAGCAGGGGCGCCATGAAGCCCGTCACGTCGGTATTCTCGCCGCACAGGCGGTCATCCCGCCAGTAGAGGGTGTTGACCGCGCCCACAGCGCGGGCCGGCTCGCTGATCTCGTCCAGGTGCGGCATGATGGCGACCTTGTGCGGGATGGTGACCGAACAGCCGCGCATGCGCAGCAGGCGGAAGCTGTCCACAAAGGCCGCCAGCCGTTCCGGGGCGATCTCCCAGCGCATGTAGACGGCGGCACGCCCCAGCGTCTGAAAGGCCGTATTATGGATGAGCGGGCTGAGGCTCTGGCCCAGGGGCCAGCCGATGACGCCGTAAAGCTCGACGGGAAGAAAGGGGGCTTGCTGCATGACTACACTCCGCGGACAGAAGCGTAGTATATCCCATTCCGCAGCAGGGCGCAATGGGCTGCCCCATGGAGCGGCGGACGGCGCGGAGCATCACGAGGCGGGCGCTTGCGCAAAAAGGGAATTTTTTGCCGCAGACCCAAAAAAAGCGCCTTTCCCCAGGGGGAAAGGCGCTGGCAGGGACGTTCGGGACAGGTTACGAGCGCTTGATCTCCATAGCCTTCTGCAGCATGGTGTCCGCCGTGGTGACGACCTTGCTGTTGGACTGGAAGCCGCGCTGGGTGATGATCATATTGACCATCTCCGTGGAGAGGTCCACGTTGGAACCTTCGATGTTGTAGGCATTGATGGTGCCGTAGTTCTCGGTGCCGGCGCGCCCCATCTCCATCTGGCCGCAGTCTTGCGTCGCGCTGAAGAGGTTGTTGCCCTCGCGGTAGAGGTTGTCCTCGGCGGTGAAGCGGCAGACGGGGATCTCCCACATCTTGATGTTCTGGCCGTTGGAGTAGTAGCCGACGATGTCGCCCTCGGTGGTGATGTCGTAGGCGGTCAGTCGGCCGGAGGTGTAGCCGTCCTGAGAAGCGCGGGACTGGTAGGAATTGCCCGCAAAGGCCGTGGTGGCGCGATTGCTGACCACGGCATCCGCGCCCATGCCGGGCAGCAGGGCGTCGTCGGTGCCCACCGCGGCGGCAGTGGCCGGCGCGTTTTCCCAGCCGCCGGCGGTGATGCCGAAGTTGACGCCCACGGACTGGCCGTTGAGCGTGAACTGGGGCACGCCGCCGGAAAGGCTTGCCGGCGTCCAGGTGGTGAGATCCTTGTTGCCTTCTTCCGTGGGCGTGAAGGCGGACATGCTCTTGAGCGTGCCGTCACTGTTGAAGTGCAGGGTGCCGCTCATGAGCAGGCCGGCCCCTTCGGGCAGGGACTGCGGATTGGTGGGATCTTCGCGGTTGGCCTCATCGATGGCGTCCTGCATCTGTTCCACCACGGTGGAGCTGGCCAGCACGAATTCCACGATGGTCTCGTTGGGGTCGGAAGGCGCGCGGTCGAAATACGCCGTCACTTCCACCGGATTGCCCTCGGCGTCATACAGCGTGATGGGCATCTGGTAGCTGGCCCCGGTATTGCTGATGGGCGGGTTGGTCGTGGCGTTGTAGGACTGCTGGAGCGCAAAATAGGGGTCGGTCTCGCTGACGCAGTTGTCCGTATCGAAACCAAGGTTGAACTGCCATTCGATCTGGCTGGTGGGCTTGGCCGTCAGCACTTCGAAGGCGCTCATCTGGATGGGCTCCACCGTATTGGAGAGGTTGCCCTGACTGTCGTAGCGGTAGCCGCTGACGGAATAGCCCTGCGGGTTGCGCAGATAGCCCTCGTTATCGGTGATGAAGTCCCCGGCGCGCGTATAGTAGGCATTGCCGGTGGCGTCATCCACCACCTGGAAGTACCCCTTGCCGTTGAGGGCAAGGTCCGTCACCGTATTGGAGGATTCAAAGCCGCCCTGGGTGAAGATGGTGCGGATGGTGTCCACCTGCACGCCGTGACCGGTCTGCCCCAGCGCCACCTTGGAGTCTTCCTGATTGTCCCACCAGCCCCCCATTCCGGCCTGGGTGGTGTACATGATGTCGGAAAACAGGATGCTTTGCTGCTTATAGCCAATGGTGCTGGAATTGGCGATATTGTTGCTGACCACCTGCATGCCCGTACTCAGGGCCTTCATGCCGGTAGCGCCTATATAAAGAGCAGAATTCACAGGCAACTCCTTCCTTTTGCCGTTCTCGTGCCGGCGGCATCAGCAGGCCGGCCGCAACGGGAGAACGCCGGGAGGAAAATTTTTCCTCCCGGTACGTTGTAATATGCAAGATGCGTGCCCTTTACTGGGCCTGTTCCGGTCCGCTGACCGGCATGCCCTCCTGCTGCCACTGCTTGAAGCCTTTCGCAAGATGGTACAGCGGGCCGAGGCCGGCCTCCTCGAAATATTCCAGCGCCTGCGACGAGCGGTTGCCGGAGCGGCAATACAGCAGGATGGGCGTGTTCTTGGGCAGCTCGGCCAGATGGAATTCAAAGCGCGGGCTGAAAAAGTCCAGATTGCGCGCGTTGGGGATGTGTCCCGCGCGGTATTCGTCAGGCGTGCGGATATCGAGGATGATCAGGCCGTCGGGGGGGGAGGCGATGAGCTCCCTGGCCTCGGCGCTGGTGATATCCTTTTGGGCAAGAGCTTCCAGAGGCATAAGGCAGACCAGCGTGAGCAACAGGGTGAGGAAAAGGGGCGCTTGCGGGAAAACGCGCATACGTCCTCCTAAAAAGCCGCCCGGGCCGCGGCAAAGCCGTCGGCGGCGCGGCGGATGACCTTTTCATCCACGCAGAAGGCCAGGCGGAAATGGCCGGGGTAGCCGAAGCCGCTGCCCGGCACGGCGAGGACGCGCTCTTCCAGCAGGCGGTTCACGAAGGCCACATCGTCGCCGCCCGGCGCCTTGGGGAAGAAGTAGAAGGCCCCGGCAGGCATCTGGTAGTCGTAGCCCGCGGCGTCGAGCACTTCGCTCATGGCCTTGCGGCGTGCCGCGTAGATGGAAAGATCCACCTGGCTGCCCAGGGCGGCCGCCATGATGTGCTGGCCCACCACCGGCGGATTGACGAAGCCGAGGATGCGGTTGGTGAGCGTGAGGGCGGCCATGAGCGTGCCATGCTCCTGCAGCAGCGGCGAAACGGCCACATAGCCCACGCGCTCGCCGGGCAGGGAGAGGCTCTTGGAGAAGGAGCTGATGACCACGGCATAGGGATACAGCGGCAGGACGGAAGGCACTTCCACCCCGTCATAGGCCAGGAAGCGGTAGGGCTCGTCGGCGATGAGCCAGATGGGCTTGCCGAACTGGCGGCTCTTGCGTTCCAGCAGGCTCGTGATGGCTTCGATCTGGCTGCGGGTATAGACGACGCCCGTGGGATTGTGCGGCGAATTGATGAGCAGGACGCGCGTCTTTTCGCTGATGGCCGCCTCCAGGGCGTCCATGTCCGGAGCAAAGGTGTCGGGCAGGCTGTTCACGGCCCGCAGGCTGCCGCCGTGATTGGCGACATAGAAGCCGTATTCCACGAAATAGGGGGCAAAGGTCAGCATCTCTTCGCCGGGATTGATGACGGCGCGCAAAAAGGCGTTGAGGCCGCCCGCCGCGCCGCAGCTCAGCAGCACATGATCGCCGTCGAGCGTACAGCCCTGCTCCTGCGAAAGATGTTCGGCCAGACGCTGCCGGGCCCAGGGGAAACCGGCATTGGCCATATAGCCGAAGGCAAAGGGTTCACCGGCATGTTCGGCAAAGTCCCGCAGGCCTTTGGCCACGGCGGGCGGCGCGGGCAGGTCGGGATTGCCCAGGCTGAAATCATAGACATTGTCTGCGCCGTATTTGGCCTTGAGCTGGCCCCCGGCCTCGAACATGCGGCGGATCCAGGAGGCGTGCTCAAGGTAGCCCGTGACGCTATCGGCAAGGATGGACATGGTGGAACTCCTAAACAAGTTGTCAATCAGTGGGGGATTGGTTATACCGTGGAAATGCGATGTTTTGCAATTCCTATGAGGGAGGACGTCATGCGGAAATTTATCATAGGCCGATGGGGGCTGACAGCCGGCGCTCTTCTGCTCATGACCGGGCTTGCCGGTTGCGGCGGCAAACAGGAGGTCGCCGAGACGGCGCCGCAGGGCATGACCGTGGAGGTGGAAATCCATCCCGTGCATCGTTGTTCGCGGCTTTCCCCCGCCATCCTGGTGACCGATGTGCCCAGGGGAACCTCGTATTTTGACGTGCGCCTCGTGGAGATGGAGCCCGTGGAGCGCCTGCTCGGCGGCGGCACGTGGAGCAATGACGGTTCCGGCAAGATCGCCGAAGGCGGCCTGACCAAGCTCTATTCCGGCCCCTGCCCGCCGGCGGGCGAGGAGCGCCGCTATTCCTACGTGATCTCCGCCATGCCTTTCGGCGGCGGGCAGCCGTTGAGCGTACGTACGGCGGAGATCCTCGTGGAGGGCGAATAGCCGCCAGACTTTTTTGTGTGCTGCAAGCGACGGCAGGTGGTCCCGCGGGATCGCCTGCCGTTTTTTTTAGCGCGTTTCGCGTTTGAAAAAGGTGAGACGCGAGGCGGCGGCACAGCTCCGCCCGGCCAAAACCAGGCGGAAAACCGCGCTTTTTCCGCAAAACGACAGGTCGCATGGTGTTTTGAAACGCCACGCGTTTCAAACGGAAAATGCTCTATGGCGGCCGGCGGCGTGCCCGTCGTACGTCTGCCGAAAAAAAGGACCACCCGCGCATGGCGGATGGTCCCGGACGATCAGAGGTCACGTGGCGAATCGTCAATGACGGATCGCCATCGCGGATCAGTAGTCATCTTCCGGCAGATCGGGGATGTCGGCCAGGGCGCTGGTGATGATGCGCCGCCGCTGCCGCTGGACAGGCGCGGCAGGCGCGGGCTCCCGTTCCATCTTCGGCGCGGGCAGGCCGTTGTAGAGCGTCCAGAAGGCCGGATACAGCGTGGTGATGATGCCGGGATTGCCGAGCCGCACCTGCCGCTTGTCCCTGGCGCAGGCGGCCAGCGCCAGCGCCAGCGCCCAGACGGGGGTGGGGGCGTTCCAGCCCCGGCCCACGGCGGTTCCGGCGCTTTCCTCCTCGCTTTGCGGGCGCAGCACGCCATTGTCCACAGCGAGGTGGAGCGCCGTGCAGAAGCTCGTCATGTCGGTACGGAAGTCTTCTCCGCCCCGGTCGAGCAGTTCCGCCGGCAGGGCGGCGGAGCCGTGCCGCAGGGCGGCCTGCGCCAGCAGCGCCAGCGGCAGGGGCAGCCACTCATCCGGGAAGTCCTCGGGCAGGGCCAGGCCGGCGGGGGCGGCGGCCAGCGGCGAGGCTTGCGTCAATTCGATGACGGGCGTCTCTCCCTTCTCGCTGCGCGGGGCGCAGCCGAAACGGCGCAGCAGTTCCCAGCCGGCTTGTGCGGCGGGCGTCTGCGGCCAGACCCCTTCCAGACGCACCGTACCGCCCAGCGAGGGCGAGAGCGCCAGCAAAAGCAGGCCCAGCTCCGCCTCCAGCGGCAGCCGGGGCCGCTGCGGCAGGGCGGACAGGCCAGGCGTCACGCAGATACGGTCCCCTTCGCGGCGGACGTCCGCCCCGGCCTGCTCCAGGATGGGCAGGGTGCGGGCAAAGACGACAGCCCGCGCGGACATGGCGGCAAGGTCCAGGCAGAGGGGCTGCGCGTAGAAGGGCGCGGCCAGCAGGATGCCTTCGGCCAGTTCCACCGGCGCATCGGCGGGCAGGCGGACCGTGTCCGGCAGGACGCCGGAGCATTCGAGGCGGACAGGCAGACCGTCGGATTTGGGCACGGCCTGGATCAGGCGAGCGCCCATCTGGCCCGCAAAACGCCGGGCCACGGAAAAGTCCGCGAAGCGCAGGTCGGCGTCTCCCACGAACTTGGCGCGGGAGGGGCGTCCCAGATAATGCCCCAGGATCAGGTAGAAATTCCAGGCGCTGCACCCCACGTGCACGACCTTGTCGGGCGCGCCCAGCGGCGCGGCGGACATGACGCTCACGCCGTCGTTCTCGCGGGTGAGCGCGGCGCCCAGCTGGTTGAGCATCTTGACGCAGTCCACGATGGGGTCGTTCATCAGGCAGGGTTCGAGGCGCAGCGGCCGTCCGGCCGCCGCCGCCAGATAGAGCCAGGCGCGGGTGTCGCGGCAGGCCAGCGGCGCGCGCATGGCGAGGCTGACCGGGGCCGTGGCGGGCGCGAGATTGAAGGCCGGACGCTTGTCGGCGGGCTCATCTTCAGGCCGGGGGAGGAACTCCACTTCCTGCATGAGCGTGAAAAGACGGCTGCTCAGGCGGGGATCCCGGCTGACGCGCGAGGCCGCGGCTTCCCAGGCTTCACGCAGGAATTTTTCTTCCGCGGGGTCCAGATGCCCCTTGGCGGTGTGCATGCGCCGCAGCAGGTTGTGACGGCGCATGAGCAGGCGCAGGATATCGCGGTCAATCTCGCAAACGGATTCCCGCAGGCTCTTGCGGGGACGGTTCTCGGTAGCGTGCTCGCTCATGATGGTTCCTTGGGGAGGGGATGGCCTGCCGGGCGGCATCAGGCAGCCACGCCGCAGGGTTGCGCCCGTTTCTCTAGCCTGAATTCGCCCGGCTGGCAAGCGGATACGCGGGCAGGCGGACGCCGGGCGGCGGGGGTCAGTCCGCCGACAGGATGACGGAAAGCGCGCTGAACCAGGCATGTGCCTCCATGCCCGGGGCAAGGGAGGGCCGGTGGTCGTCCTCCTGCAGGATGCAGACGCGTCCGCCGTCGGCAAGGCGCAGCACGATCTCCCGCCAGCGCTGATCGCTGCGCAGTTGTTCCACTTCTCCCCGGAAGTGCGTGGCGTCGGGCGGAGGCGGGCAGCCGTCTCCGGCAAGATGGACCTGCGGGGCCTTGATCTGGGCGGCGAGACGGCAGCCCTCGCGGATGTCGAGCTGGAGGCGGCTGGTCTCGGTGATGATGGCCGTCAACAGCAGGCCGCCGGGCGTGATGAGCTCCACGCGGCAGGCCAGCCCGCAGGGCGCGCAGCGCAGCACCCGCCCGGAAAAGGTGTTGCGGGCGCTGCTGCGGGGGGCGCTGTCCTCTCCCTGTATCCGCTGCCGCAGCAGGGACGCCATGCCCGCCGCAGGCGCGGCGTCCTCGTGCCTGCCGCGTCCCAGGAAGGCATCCACCAGCGCGGGAGAGAGACCGTGCCGCCGCAGTTCCCGCGCGCGGTTGTGACGCAGGCTGCGGGCGGACAGCAGCCCGGCGGGGAAACCGCAGGCCCGGCCGCACTGGGCAAGGGTACGGCGGATGAGGCTGCTGTCGCAGGGCAGGGAGGCCAGCGCGGCCAGAAAGGCGGGGTCTTCCAGGCGGTCATGCAGGGCGCGGCCCAGGGGCAGCGGGAGAGGGACGAGACGGTCCGGCCGCCCGCGGACGTGCAGGCAGTTCCGTTGCCAGTCCCAGTCCTCGGGGCGCAGGGAAAGGGCCTCGACCAGCCGCAGGCCGCCGTAGCGCAACAGCAGGAAAAGGAGCCAGAGGCGCAGCCGGGCCTGCCGGTCGCGAACGGTGCGGGCCCCGGCGCAACGCTCCTCGAACCAGCGTTCCGCCGCGCGGCATTCCGTCACGGAAAGCGCCGGTCGGGCCGCGCCCGTCTGCTCGTCGTCCGCGGGCAGCAGGCGGCGGCGCAGCCACTCCCTGTCCTGCAGGCTCAGGGAGCGCCAAAGGTTTTCCAGACGTTCACGATCTCGCTGCGCATTTTTCATGATATATAATGTTAGCATGAAAAATCAGGATGATGCAAGGATTTCCCTTGTCACGCTTTTTGCGCTGATCGTGAGAGGTTTGCCAAAGCGGCGCAGGCCGGGCAAGGTAGGCCCACGCTGTGAGACAGCAGCATGTTTTCAACCCAAGGAGCGTTGCGATGCGCGGGATCGGTTCGCTGTGGACGGGAAAGGCGCGCCTGGCCGCCTGCCTGTTCGGACTCTGGCTGGTGATGGGCGCTGCGGCGGCCCAGGCCGAAGAGATGGTCGTCTCTGGCGCGGCCAGTCTGACCAATGCGTTTGGCGAGCTCAAAGCTCTGTATGAAAAAAAACATCCCGGACTGACGGTCCATACGAATTATGCCGCCTCCAATCCGCTGCTCAAGCAGATGCAGGAAGGCGCTCCGGTGGACGTTTTCGCCTCGGCGGACCAGGAGACGATGGACAAGGCCGAGAAGACGGGGCTCATCGATCCGGCGACGCGGCGTGATTTCGTCTGCAACGAGCTGGTGCTCATCGTGCCCAAGGGGAGCAGGAAGCCGGCCGGCATGTCCGAACTTTCGGGATGCGGGCGCATAGCGGTGGGGAATCCCGACTCCGTTCCCGCAGGCCGCTATGCCCGCGAATCCCTGACCCAGGCAGGGCTGTGGGAGGCGCTGGCCCCCCGGCTCATCATGGGCAACAGCGTGCGTCAGGTGCTGGATTATGTGGCGCGCGGCGAGGTGGATGCCGGTTTCGTTTACGCGACAGACGCCCGGCAGATGGCCGGCAAGGTGGACGTGGCGTTCGTGGCCAAGGGCCACAAGCCCGTGCTCTATCCTGTGGCTGTGGCGACCACCGGCAAGAACGCCGCGCAGGGCAAGGCCTTTGTGGACTTCCTGCTCTCTTCGGAAGGGGGCGAGGTCCTGGCCCGGTACGGGTTCTCCCGGCCCTAGAGGCGTCTGGGCAATCCGGCCTGATGGCGGATCACGCGGGGCGGCATCCTTACACTCCGGGATGCCTCCCCGTCCGTGCGTTGCGGATACGGCATGAACGAATTCCCCCTCCTGGATCCTCTGCTGCTGTCGCTGCGGGTCGCGGCCCTGGCGACGCTTTGCTCGTCCCTCGGCGCGCTCCTGCTGGCCTGGAAGCTCTCCCGGCGGCGCGGGGCCCTGCCCTCCGTGCTGGATGCCTTCTGCGCCCTGCCGCTGGTGCTGCCGCCCACGGTCGTGGGCTATTACCTTATATTGTTGCTCGGGCGGCGCGGTCTGGTGGGGCAGTGGCTGGCCGAGGCGGGCATAAGCCTGATCTTCTCCTGGCAGGGCGCTGTGGTGGCCGCCACGGTGGTGGTCTTCCCCCTGATCTACAAATCGGCACGGGCCGCGCTGGAGCAGGTGGACGGCCGCCTGGAGGATGCCGCCCGTACGCTGGGGGCAGGGGAGTGGCGTATTTTTCTGACCATCTCGCTCCCGCTGGCCTGGCGCGGCATCTTTGCGGGCATCATGCTGGCCTTTGCCCGCGGCATGGGCGAGTTCGGGGCCACGCTCATGCTGGCCGGCAATATCCCCGGCAGGACGCAGACGCTGGCGCTGGCCATCTATGACGCCTTCCAGGCGGGGAATGACGCCAGGGCCACGCTGCTCGTGCTGGTCACATCGGCGTTGTGCATGGGCCTGCTGGCCGGGGCGGAGCTCCTCGTGCGGCTGCGCCGCCGCACGCGCGCCACGCGGGCCGCACGACCACAGCGGCGGCTGACGGGCAGGCTCCTGCGGCAGGAGGCCTGCGCCGCAGGGGAGGGAGGGCTCCCCCAACGGCGGCCGGCATGCTAGAGCTGCGCCTTTTCCTTGAACTGGCCGGCGGCGGCAGCCGCTTTTGTCTGGACGTGGACTATGCTCTGTCCCTGCGGCAGGGCCCGGTCGTCCTCTTCGGGGCCTCCGGCTCCGGCAAGTCCCTTACCCTGCAATGTCTGGCCGGGCTCGCGCGGCCAGACAGCGGACGCATCTGTCTGCAGGGCGATGTATTGTTCGATTCTTCACAAAATATCTGCCAGCCGGCGCGGGACCGCCGTCTGGGCTACATGTTCCAGGAATATGCCCTTTTCCCGCATCTGTCCGTGCTGGCCAATGTGGCCTATGCCCGCAGCGGCGGGCGCGTGTGGCGGCCGAACCCCGACCTGCGGGATGAGGCCCTGCACATGCTGGACCGGCTCGGTCTGGCCCACCTCGCGGAGAGCAAGCCGGGGGAGATCTCGGGCGGGCAGCGGCAGCGTGTGGCACTGGCCCGCGCGCTGTTCTCGCGGCCGCGCCTGCTGCTGCTGGACGAACCCTTTTCCGCGCTGGACCCGCTCTTGCGCGAACGCCTGCGCGGCGAGCTGGCGGAGCGGCTGCGGGAAGCGGGCATCCCGCTGCTCATGATCACGCATGATCCGCTCGATGTGGAGGCCTTTGCCGCCTCGCTGGTCGTCTATGCCGGGGGCAGGGCACGCGTGGTGGAGGGATATGCCGCCATGCGCCGCGGCTTCCCCGATACGCGCGCCTGTCTGACCGCTTTGCTCGGCAGCATGGGCCAGCGACAGGAAGTGTGAAAGATGCTCAATTTTTCCGGCAGGATGGGGGCCGCTCCGGCTGCCACGATGGGCGGCGGAAAATCTGTGAAAAAAAATTTTATGTGGAATTACGAGAAGCTGAAGCCATTTTTGAGCACGACGGTTGACATGTTCCGCGCTTCCGTCGTATGAAGAGTCATCCAAGCTCCCACCCGGTGGGGGCACGACCGGTACGCCTTGTGCCGGTCAGGGACAACCGAAGAGTTCGGGTTCCACGCACGCGGCGGGCTTGCCCCTGCAAGCGTGGTTGTGTTCACAATAAACAGTGTGCATAAGGAGTTTAATTATGCCTAAGATGACTCCCAGTGAGGCGATGGCCGAAGTCCTGGTGGAAGAAGGCGTCAAACACGTCAGCGGTATCCTCGGTTCCGCTTACATGGACCTGCTGGACCTGTTCCCCGCCGCCGGCATCGACTTCATCTCCGTGCGTCATGAGCAGACCGCTGGCCACATGGAAGACGCTTTCTGCCGTCTGACCGGCAAAGCCGGTGTGGTGATCGGCCAGAACGGCCCCGGCATCACCAACTACGTGACCGCCGTGGCCACTGCCAACATGGCTCACACCCCGATGGTCATCATCTCCCCCAGCGCCGGTTCCGCTTCCATCGGTTGGGACGGCTTCCAGGAATGCGACACGTGGAACCTGTTCAAACCCGTGACCAAGGCTTCCCTGCGCGTGCCTCATCCCAAGCGCGCCGCCGACGTGCTGCGCACCGCTTTCCGCAGCGCCTACGCCCTGCGTGGCCCGGTGCTCGTGGACGTGCCGCGTGACTACTTCTACGGCGAACTGGATGAAGAAATCCTGAAGCCCAGCCAGTACCGCGTCGCCCCCGGCGGCATCGGCAACCCGGAACAGTTCAAGCACGCTGTGGAAGTGCTGAAGGCCGCCAAGAAGCCCGTGATCGTGGCCGGCCGCGGCGTGGTTGACGCCGACTGCGTGGAAACCGTGAAAGCCCTGGCCGAACACCTCGGCGCCCCGGTTGCCTGCACCTACCTGCACAACGACGCCTTCCCCTGCGACCATCCGCTGTGGACGGGCCCCATCGGCTACATGGGTTCCCATGCCGCCATGCGCATCATGCAGGACGCCGACGTCATCCTGGCCATCGGTACCCGCCTGTCCTACTTCGGCACCCTGCCCCAGGACGGCATTAACTACTTCCCGAAGACCGCCAAGATCGTGCAGATCGACATCAACCCGCTGCACATCGCCAAGACCCACCCGATCACCGTGGGCCTGTGCGCCGACGCTGGCGACGCCTCCGTGGAACTGCTGAAGCAGCTGCGTGAAGCCACCAAGCCCTGCGCCGATCTGACCTCCGTGTACAACCGCGTGAAGTCCGAACTGGAAGTGTGGTTCAAGGAAATCGACGAGATCGCCAACGAGCCCACCATCGAAGGCCGTATGCATCCCCGCAAGGCCCTGGAAGTGGTCGGCAAGTTCGTGACCGACAACAACGTGATTGCCACCACCGACATCGGCAACACCTCCTCCACCGCCAACAGCTACCTGCGTTTCAAGAATCCGAAACGCCACATCGCTACCCTGACCTTCGGTAACACCGGCTTCGCTTACCAGGCTGCCCTGGGTGCCCAGCTGGCCTGCCCCGAAGACACCGTGCTCTCCATCGCCGGCGACGGCGCTTGGGGCATGAGCCTCTTCGAAGTGCCCACCGCTTGCCAGTTCAACCTGCCCGTCATCGCCACCGTGTACAACAACGGTGCCTGGTGCGCGGAAAAGAAGAACCAGGTGGACTTCTACAACAACCGCTTCGTGGGCGCGGACATCTGGTCCAAGTCCTACGCGAAAATCGCCGAAGCCATGGGCGCCGACGGCTACACCGTCAACACCCAGAAGGATCTGGCCGAAGCCCTCGAGGCCGCCAAGAAGAACCGTCGTCCTGCCGTGATCGAAATCATGACCGACGGTACCCGTCTGGCCCCGCCCTTCCGCCGCGACGCTCTGGCTCTGCCCACCCGCTTCCTGCCCAAGTACGAACACCTGGACAAGAAGCACTTCGCGAAGTAAGCGAATTGCGACTGCAAGCGACCCCGCCTCGGGCGGGGTCGCCCATAGGGCGGGAAGGTTTTCCCGCCCTTTTTTTATACTGTCCGGTGCCGCCGGACGGGACAGGGACAGAAAGGCGAGCCTGCATGTGTGATTTGCCGGCCTGAGGCCGGGAGGTTTGCTTTCGTGGCAGGCGCGGACGCGCCGTGCCACAGCGAAATCAACACCACGTAACGACCGCAGTTCACGCATGGTCATGGCCTGCGTTGCCGTGCGCCATGCCAGCGGAGGAGGTACTCGATGAAGCCCTTTCTGAAGCGCGAACCCTATACCGGGCCGGTACAGGCCATCATCCTTGACTGGGCCGGAACCACGGTGGATCACGGCTGTCGTGGCCCGGTCGCCGTGTTCTCTCGTGCGTTCGAGCAGTACGGCATCGTCCCCACTGTGGAAGAAGTGCGCGGCCCCATGGGCAAGGACAAGCGCGAGCATGTGCAGTGCATGCTGCATATGGACCGCATCGCCGCCCTCTGGAAGGATGAGCACGGCGCGCTGCCGGATGAATCCGTGACTGACAAGATCTACTCGCTGGTGCAGGAACTCATGCCGGAAACGCTGGCCGACTACGCCACGCCGGTGCCGGGCTGGGTGGAGGCCTGCAACGCGCTGAAAGCCCGCGGCATCAAGATCGGCTCCTGCACGGGCTATACGCGGGACATGGTCGTGCGCCTGGAACCGCGCGCCGCCGCGCTGGGCTATGTGCCGGACGCCTTCGTGACCTCGGATGAAGTGCCCGTGGGGCGTCCCTGGCCCTGGATGGCCTATCTCAACTGCCAGCGCCTGGGCGTCCATCCGCTGGAGTCCTGCATCAAGGTGGGCGACACCGTGGCCGACATCGAGGAAGGCATCAATGCCGGTATGTGGGTCGTGGGCGTGACGCGCACCAGCAATGCCCTGGGTCTCACGGAAGAGGAGGCCGCCGCCATGCCGCCTGCCGAACTGGCGGCCAGGGAAGAGGCCTTTGCCGAAGTGCTGCGCAAGGCCGGGGCGCATTATGTTTTGCACAGCGTTGCCGATCTGCCGGACCTCGTGCCTGTGATCGAGGCGCGACTCAAAGCGGCTGAACGGCCCTGGTAGGCTGCGACAGGTAAAGAACGGTGCGGGCGGAAGCTTGAGACAGGCTTTCGCCCGCGCTTCACGTCAGGGCGTCAACCATTTGGGAGGCTCATGGGCTGCTCGCTTCGTTATCAACATCTCTGGAATATGGAGAGTCTGTACTTTTACCTGCTGATTTTTGTGATCTTTTTTTTCCTGCTTGGAGGGGTCTCCATTTTGCATACGCTGCAGCATGTGGCGTTGCGTACAGAGGAGGGCCCCTTTGCCAGAGAGCTTCGTGAAGCGGATCGCTTTCGCAGGGAGCTGCTTTTCGTTTTGCGGCACGAGGAGCCGTCCTCGGCTGAGAATTCGGCGACGTTTGCGGAGAAAAATCTGTGCCGGGTAGACGCAGAGCGGCTGGGCCTGACTTCGCCACTGCCTCTGCTGGTGCCTGGGGAAACGGTAGGCTTTCGTTGGCAGGATACCCCGCCGGATACCAGAGGCGATGGCATACTTGTCGGGCCGGGCCCCGTGGATCTATGGCTGGGCCAAAAATTGAGCGAAAGCGATTGGAAAACATTCGGCACGGCGATGGAACGGCTCTTACAGCGCCAGTGGAGGCCTGCCGCTGTGACCGAGGTGTCGGACGGACCCGATGACGCCCTGCTGCGCCGGATATGGATTGCGAAGGTGGTGGACCCGGCAAGCGGCCGGGAGATGGTGCAGGCCTGGGCCGTCACCCCCGCCTATGAGGGCATCCCCCTGTTTTTCTTTGCGCAGCGGACGGTACGCGGCGATACCGCAACGGCGGTAGCCGTGGTGACGGAAAGCCTGCGCAGCCTGATGGACGAAGCCTTGCCGTACGGCCGGCTGGAGCAGATGGAAAGGAATGCCGTCTGCGCGCTGGCCCTAAACAATCCGTTATTGTTGTGCGCTCTGCTCATCGGCTGGTTTTTTGCCAGGGAACTCGGCTTTGTGCTGCTGTGTGCAGTGGGGCTGGCCACCATCTTTACGCTGGGCTGCAAGCTCCTTGAGTTGCTGGGCGTGCCCATTTCCGTAAATCTCACGTTGCTGGTGGAGTTTTTCTCCCTCAATAGCCTGCTTTGCATAGGCGTTGCGCTGGCAGCGGCTGTGGCAGGCCGCCTGTGTCGCGGCCGCCAGCTTGAGGAGGAGGTCCGGCAGGTGGAGAGCGAGGTCATCCAGCGGCTTGAGGGGCAGGCCGAATTGTCGAAGCAGGAGGAATTCCTGCTCGGCATGGCCCGCAGCCGGAAGGGACGGTGCTGGATGCAATCGGCCCTTGCTGTGGGCATGCTGGTCATGCTCTGGCTGGGGATTTTCGCGACGCCGCAAGTGTGCAGCGAAAATGCCTATAGCGGCGTCCCGCAGGTGGTTGCCCGGCTTGAAGAGATGACGTCCGCACGCTAGAGCATTTTCCGTTTGAAGCGCGAAGTGTTTCAAACCATGAGGCCAGGCGTTTCGCGGGAAAAGCGCGGTTTTTTCCGCTCACTTTCGGCCGGGCGGAGCTGTGCCGCCACCGCGTATTTTGCCTTTTTCAAAGGCAAAACGCTCCAACAGGCCCTGGCCGTTTCGCAAAAGTTATGGCAGTCAACGCCGACAGGCCGCTCACATGTCGTTCTCTCGGCATGTGGGCGGCCTGTCGGCATGGCGTGGTCACTCCCTGCGCAAGGGCGGCACTCTTTCCGCTATTTCCTTGTGCCAGCCCTGTTCCCTGCAGTAGTCCACCATGTCGCGCGGGTAGTAGGGCATGTCGCGGTAGCCGCTGTCGTCCAGATCATTGATGATGGTCAGCATACCGGTCTCAAAAGCCCAGTAGCCGAGATGCGCAGAGGGACTGAACGAATGCCGTTCACGCCAGAAGCATCCCCTGATGGCTTTGCTCTTGTACCAGCGCTTGAGATACGCTTTCATGGCGTTTTGCTGGTCTTCCTTGCTCCCTGTGAGGGAGTCATACAAAATGCCATAGGGGTCTTCATGCAATAGCCCCGCCTGTTTTCCCGGAAAATCGGGTATGCCGAGAGTATGGAACAGGGTAGAGACGAAGCGGTCCTCGCCGTCTTTGGGGTCCCGGCTGACATACCCGGCAAGGATATCCAGACATTCCGGCAGATCGAACAGCACTGCCCAGCTTGTGAGCAGCATGGTGTAGTAGTAGGCGTCCGGCTCCCAGAGTTTGAAACTCTTTTCCGGAAAGGCTTCTTTATGGCGTTGCAGATCTTCCAAGATATATTTCACGCGCTCACGCAGGCCGACCAGAGGGTCACCGGCGGAATAGCTCATCCATGTGCCTTGGATAAGCCTGTATACACGCCAAAAACTGATCTGGCGTGCGCCATCCGGGCCATATTTGGGGTCGATCTGGGCACGATCTTCCACAAACTTTTCGCTGGTAAACATGGTCTCGGTATTTTCCTGGCACTCTGCATAGGCCTCTTCTGTAATAAAGGGATCACGTCTTCTTTCTTCAATGGGCTGCATATTTCCTCTCCTGTCATTGTAGAGCATTTTCAGTTTGAAACGCTTCGCGTTTCGCACCATACGGTCTGGCGCTTCGCGGGAAAGGCGCGGCTTTTCCGCTTGGTTTGGGCCGGGCGGTGCTGTGCCGCCGCCCCGTGCAACGTTCCACGGTTTGTTGAGGTAAATTTTATAAATAATTTAATGGATAAGACGGATTAGTCGTACGCGCTCCGCTTCCCCTTGGGGCGAGGGGCCTGGTGTCCCCGACTCTTCCCCCCAAGCAAGTAATGAATAGTGTCAACAGCCCCTGGGGCATCGTTCTGTTTATCGAGTAGCAGGGAAGCAACGGATATTGCGGCATGAGCATTCCGGCCGCTGCGTTTGCTTCCCAGATGCCATCGCCATGCGGCCCCTTCGTCCAGCGGGGCCTGCGACTCATGGAAGGCGAGAGCCGCTGTTCGGGTGTCCGTCGGAAGATACGAAAAAAGGCAGTCGGTAAAAACCAACTGCCTTGCTTCCTGCTGGCGGAGAGGGAGGGATTTGAACCCTCGATACAGGTTTAAGCCCGTATACTCGCTTAGCAGGCGAGCTCCTTCGGCCGACTCGGACACCTCTCCCAATGCGACGATGCACATTGCGAAAAGTACCCTACGCCCTGATGCCACATCTGTCAAGCCACTTTCTGCGGCAATCTGCGGCCCGGCAGGGCGCGCCCCATGCGTTGACCCCTTTGTCCGGCTTGCGTATATTGACCGTTCATCTATTGCGAGGGATGCCATGAGCGAAACAAGCCTTTCTGTGAATGCCCCGGAAGAGGGTGAAGCCGCCTCCCGGCCCGGCGTGGACTTCGTGCGGGCCGCCATTATGGAAGACAATGCCTCCGGCCGTTTCGGCGGCAAGGTGCATACGCGCTTTCCTCCTGAGCCCAACGGCTATCTGCATCTGGGGCATGCCAAGTCCATCTGCCTGAATTTCGGCGTGGCTCGCGAATTCGGCGGGCTGTGCAATCTGCGCTTTGACGATACCAACCCCACCAAGGAAGATACCGAGTACGTGGACGCCATCCGCGAGGACGTGCGCTGGCTGGGCGGGGACTGGCAGGACAGGGAGTTCTACGCGTCCAACTATTTTGAACAGCTTTACGCCTACGCCGAAGAGCTGATCAAGATGGGCAAGGCCTACGTGGATGACTTGAACGCCGACGAGATCCGCGAGTACCGCGGCACGCTTACCCGCCCCGGCAAGGAAAGCCCCTGCCGCAACCGCAGCGTGGAGGAGAATCTGGATCTTTTCCGCCGCATGCGCGCCGGGGAATTTGCCGACGGCGAGCATGTGCTGCGGGCCAAGATCGACATGGCCTCGCCCAATCTCGTCATGCGCGACCCCACCCTGTACCGCATCCGCCATGCCCACCATCATCGCACGGGGGATGCCTGGTGCATCTATCCCATGTATGACTTCACGCACTGCCTGTCGGATTCCATCGAGGGCATCACGCATTCCCTCTGTACGCTGGAATTCGTCAACAACCGCGAGCTCTACGACTGGGTGCTGGATACGCTGGGCCTCTACCATCCGCAGCAGATGGAATTTGCCCGCCTGAGCCTCACGCACACCGTGCTGTCCAAGCGCAAGCTCATCCAGCTCGTGCAGGAAGGCCACGTGCGCGGCTGGGACGACCCGCGCATGCCCACGCTCTGCGGCCTGCGTCGTCGCGGCGTGCCGCCGGAAGCCCTGCATGACTTCTGCCGCCGCATCGGTCTGGCCCGCGCGGATTCCGCCGTGGAATACTCGCTGCTGGAATTCTGCATCCGCGAGTATCTCAACGCGCACACGGCGCGGGTCATGGCCGTGCTCGATCCGGTGAAGGTGATCATCGAGAATTATCCCGAAGGGCAGGAGGAGTCCTTCGACATGCCCTATCATCCCGAAGACGCCGCCTACGGCACACGGCAGGTGCCGTTTTCACGGGAACTCTGGATCGAGCGGGACGACTTCCGGCAGGATCCGCCCAAGAAGTATTTCCGCCTTGCGCCCGGAGCCGAGGTGCGCCTGCGCTACGCCTACTTCATCACCTGCCGTGAAGCGGTGTACGATGCTGACGGCGTGCTCAAGGAGCTGCGTTGCACCTATGACCCTGAGAGCCGGGGCGGGCAGAGCCCGGACGGCCGCAAGGTCAAGGGCACCATCCACTGGGTCAGCGCGGCCCATGCGCTGCCGGCCACGGTGCGGCTCTATGATCACCTCTTCGCCGCGGAAAATCCCAACGCCATGCCCGAAGGCCAGACCTTCCTGGACGCGCTCAATCCCGATTCCCTGCGAGAGGTGACCGCCATGCTGGAGCCCGCCCTTGCCGGCCTGCCTGTGGGCCAGACCGTGCAGTTCGAGCGCCTGGGCTACTTCTGCAAGGATGCGGACAGCACGGACGCGCGGCCGGTCTTCAACCGGACTGTGGGTCTGCGGGACAGCTGGGCCAAGATGGAAAAGAAAGGCTAGGCTGTGAGGGCTTGACAAGAACGCCTCGTCAGCGTACACAACAACTCTCAACGGGTCGTTAACTCAGTAGGTAGAGTATCTGCCTTTTAAGCAGAGAGTCGCAGGTTCGATCCCCGCACGACCCACCATGAGCATCAGGCTCTTGCGCAAGCGCGCAAGAGCCTTTTTTGTTAGGGAAAAAGTCAGGTAACGCGGGCAACAAAAAAAGCCCGCCGGTTTCCCGGCGGGCGGACGAGCATGTGGCGGAGAGGGTGACCCTCGAATGCTTTTTGCAACATGATTATTTTAATGGAGAAAATGAGCTGTAAAAAATCATCATCCCCACAAATATACCCACAAAACAAAAAATGTCCCCCCTTTTGGGTGAGGGGCCTTTTTGTCGGTTTGACAGTACACGGCGATCAGGTCGGAGGCAATGCCCGCGGCTTCGGCATGGCACGTTCATGGGGTTATTTTTCCGGCAGGGGGGCAGCCGCCCCGCGTACTTTTCAGGATTGAACATACATCCCCAATATCCCCAGAATTGCCATTTCCTGGTTGCCGGGCAACGAAAAAGCCGCCCCATTCGAGGCGGCGTTTAGACGACGGAAGGGCAGAGGCGTGGCATCAGGCGTAGGCTTGCGCCGCCGCCGCAAGGAAGCCGCTGCGGGTCATGCCGTGGGCGCGGGCCTTGCTGTCGATCCGCTTCAGGACGTGTTCAGGAAAAGAGACGTTGACGCGCACAAGGCGCTCGGTTTCCTCGTCGCACGGGACAAGCTGCAACAATGTCCCCTCCGGCAGGGCAAGCCCTTCCTCCTTGCACCATTCGGCAATGGCCGCCCGGGCGTGTGCCGCGTCCGACGGTTCCGGCAACGGTTCCCCGTCCTCAAGCATGGCTTTCACCCTGCCGGACAGAGCCTCCGAAGCGGCGGAAAAGGCCGCGCACAAGTCGTCCCCCTGCGTTGCCAGCTCAAAGTCCGCAAAAAGCACCGACCACGTTTCCCCGTCAGGGATAAATGCCGCAAAATAGGTCTTCATTTCGTGTTCCTCAGCATGACGCCGGATTGCCGCTCAATGGATTTGATGACGAATATCCCCAGCTCTTTCTTGGGGTGGGGAACCGTCGTTTTTCCGCTTTTCGTGGGGTGCTTGAAATGCCAATGGTCACCCTCCGTCGAAACATGGAACCAACCATCGTCAAGAAGCTTCCGAATGACTTCCCTGCTGTTCATGGACACATATTACACATTTTTTGTGTAAGGCGCAATGCTTTCACCATGCAAGCAGTCGTTCCCGCCAGGGGGCAGGGGCCACATACTGTGCAGACCCTTGGGAGGGGCGTCCATAGTGTGGATTCTCCGTAGGCGGGGGCAGGGGGACGGAATTGGATTCCGGCCCTTGGCAAGGGTCGCAGTTCATTTGCTGCCCTTTGCCCGTCAACGCCTCCCTTTTTTGGGGGTCAACGGTGTTGACCTGCCGTTGACTTTCCCCGCTGCGGGTACGGGAGGTTGACAGTCCCCCTTTTTTTTGTGGTTTACACCGTCAACCAAGCCGTTAACTTTCCCCTTGCCGGGCATGGTGGCCGGAGGGTCACATCCGTTGTGGCCCCCTGTGGCTTCTTTTTTGGGGGTTGCACCCCGCAACCACCCCGCAACCTTGGCAGAGCATCCGGCAGCGGCCTTTTTTTGGGGGTCGCACCCTGCGACTTGTCCCGCCGTCCCCCGTGATGACGCCCGCCACCAGTGCCGTCAAAACGGCCCACAATGGCCGCCTGCGCTGCCAAAATGAAAAAGGCCGGAGTTTCCCGGCCTTTCCTTTTTCGTCTCAGAACGCCGCTATGGCGTAACCAAAGGGTATGGCAAGCATGAGGGCGACCAGCGCCAGCAGGACGCCACCCCCGGCAAGGCAGAGCCGCCCCCGCAATCGGCGGGCGTCCGTCTCCTGCCGTGCCCAGCGTTCGCGAATGTCCCTTATGTGCCGTTCGTCATCCGACAGCCCCGAGTCGCGGTTAATGACAATCTGCGCCACGCTGGAACCGTCGGGGGAGACGCTGCGGATCACCTCCATCACAGTTCCACCTCCGGGAAGCTGAAGGGGCGGCCCAGCTTGTCGAAGTCGACGCGCCGTTTCGCCAGGGCCATAACGGCGTCGGCGTCACTGACGGCCAGTTGCCCGGCCCCCACTTTTTCCAGCAGGAAGGCGGCCAGCTCTCCCAGCTCCCGGTCGGTTTTCGGCAGCGGCATGGCCTCGAGGCAATCCAGCGGCGGCGTGCCGGGCTTCTGGCGCGGCATGGCCAGCGTGACGAGGCATTTCAGGGCGTCGGCGTCGCCCGCTTCGGCTGCCTCAATCATCATCGGCAAGCCCCGCTCCTGAACCCACTGCCGCGCCTGCGTCAAGACCGCGTTTGCGCTCCCCTTCGGGCGTCCCGGCCCGGCGGGGCAGCCTTTGGCAAAGCGCCCGCCAGCGTCACGGCCCGAGCTGTTTTCCACCGTTTTCCTATCGGTCATTAGGCCACCTCCCGCCGCCGTGCGGCTTCCTGCGCCCGCAAAAAGTCATCCGCGTGGGAGCGGGGCAGGCCGCAGGCTGAGACGAGGGCCATCGGGAAGCGGCGTTCATGCTCTTCCAGCCCGGAGAGCAGCGCGTCCAGCCGTTTCAGTTGTTCGACGGCGGCAGGCACAACGGCCTTTGCCCGCGCGTCTTGGACTCGGGAGAGGTATTCATCCGGCAGCAGGGGAAGCGGCCCGGATTCCAAAGCCCGTTGGATTTCCGGTCCGCCGTCGGCATGGAACTGGACGCGCTGCGCTTCCGGTTGTTCCCGCGCCACGCGCCGCACTTCCTGCGCCCGGAGTTCGGCCAGGATCGGATCTCCCTCAACGGGAAGCGTGCGGGCCTCCTGTACGCGCTGGAAGGCCGTTTCCCGCTCCTTTCGCAGGGCCGCCAGCATATCGGGATTGATCGCGATCTGTGCCCGCCCCGCCATGCGTTCGGCATAAAGCTCCCGGAGCTTCCCGGCTTTTCCCGACGCGGAAAGGTTGTTGTCGTTGTTGATCCGTGCGGCTTCCTCGCGAACCTGAACCACAAGCGCCTCGTGCCGTTCGGCGGATTTGAACAGGATTTCCGCGCCCACGTTGTGAGAGAGAACCTTGCCCCCGTCCAGATCGTCCATTGCGGAAACAAAGCCGTGCAAAGTCGTTGCGATCGAACTTTTCATGATAGCCTCCATTTTGTAGTTTGAATATATTTCAGGCGCATTTTCATATGACACCTTCTGCATATGAAATAGCGTGTACCAGATTTTTCCCGCTTGTAACAGATGACGCAATGGCGCTTTCCGCATGAGGGGCAGAATGAAACAATGGGTTTCTGGCTCATGCTCTCTCCCCAAGGCGTACCCGACGCGGCAGATGCTCAAGGCACATGTCCCGCAGCAGGGCGGGCAGGTTGTCTTGCGCAAAGCGCAGGGCGGCGGTCTTCTCCGAGGCCAGCAATCCGGCATCCGGGTAGAGCACCAGCCCGCCGCCGTCATCCTCCGGCCACACGGCGCAATGGTACTCCCGGTTCAGGGTGTGCAGCACCGGCCACGGATGCGGCGCGGCAGTGAGTTGAGGGGACGGGGTCGGGGAGGTGAAAAATTGCCTAATCCTATCGAACGGCGAATTTTCATCCTGCCGGTTCAATGCTGTTTTTCCGGCAGTCGTTACCCCTGTCCGGGGCGATACCAGTTGCCCTCTCAACTGGTTCGCCGACGCGCTAACTGGTCTCGCCATTTTTCCCTTAACTGGTTTCAACCGGTCTTCAACCGGTTCGGCGATGCCAGTTGAAAAACCGGCTTGTATCAAGGCTTTCAGGCTGAACGTATTTCCTTCTCGCGTGTAACTGGTCTCGCTGCT
Organism: Candidatus Desulfovibrio gallistercoris; assembly: GCA_019118745.1. Taxonomy (GTDB): domain Bacteria; phylum Desulfobacterota; class Desulfovibrionia; order Desulfovibrionales; family Desulfovibrionaceae; genus Desulfovibrio; species Desulfovibrio gallistercoris. The sequence continues at coordinate 90,385 of DWYJ01000017.1, forward strand.
CATGGGCATTTTCCTCAACTGGCCTTACTGGCACGCCCTATAGGGGGTGAACCAGTAAGACCAGTTAGAATTTCAGCGTTGATCACTCCTTTTTTCGATGCGTTCCAGCCCCGCCCCTTGACCGGGGGAAGCTCTTGCCCTGCGCCTCAAAAAATTGCCTAATCCTGCGTATGCGGGTTCTCCCCACATGGTCGTCTTTCAGCTCTTCGGCTATTTCGCGTTCGGAACAACCGGCTTCCAGAAGTTCAAGCACTCGCTGCTCCACAAGGTCGGCAACCTTGCGCGTCGTCCAGGAACATTGCCCCTGCTCGTCAATGGACAGCATGGCCTCGAAAGGTTCCGTGTCCTCTCCGTACAGGCCCCGCGCCTTGGTGAAATGGACCTCGAAACGCGCCCCCTGTTCGGCTCTGTAGTCGCTCGGACGCTTCAACTCGATAACGGTGTCGAGGATGTCCTCTTTTGCGCCTGTGCCGCGCTGTGAGCCGTTTTTCCCGGCATGGTGGACAAGCAGCACGGATATTCCCCGCCGCCGCAGGGCAAGCAGCCACTCTTGAACAGGAACCCATGAGTCGGAATCATTTTCTTTACCAGTTCGGGCAAGCGTCGCCAGATTGTCCACCACCACGAGGGCCACGTCGTCAAGAAACTGCTCCACCGCTTCCTGTCCTTCCCTTGTCCCGAGGTTCGGCATGGGGCCGTCCTGCTCGTCAGGCGTAAGGATTCGCAGCATGTCGGGGTCGGTAATGTCGCTATCCGCGCTTATGGCGATGCTCTTCAAACGCTCTTGCAAGGTGACTGCGGGCATTTCGCCGTCAATGTACAGTACGCGGGCGGGGCGTGGGGCGAACCACCGTCCGAACACGCCGCCGCCGCTTGCCACAGCGTAGGCGCAGGACAGGGCAAAGAACGTCTTACCCACCCCCCGCATGGCGAAGATCATGCTCAGGGACTGAACAGCCAGCACGGGCGCAAGGATCATTTCGCGCGGCGGGTAATCCCGTGTGATAAGTTCCTCAATGTTCAGGCAACGGTACTTGTTGCCTTTCTCCGGCACGGGGCAGGCGTCCCCCTCCTTGCGGGTCGCCTCCACCGCCTGCCGCACCCCCCAACGGTCAGCCGCCACCTTGCCAAATTCGGCGGGCGACACGGCGGCCTGAATCAGCGCGGAAAGCTGGTCGGAATCCCAGCCCTCTTTGACGGCATCGGCCGCGTCCCACGTTTCGCGGACACCAGCCGGGGGAACGACGATCCGTACCCCGGCGGCCCCCGTCCGGCCTGCCGCCTCGGCAACGCTCAGGGCAGCCCCCGCCCCCGGCGCGTCAGCATCCGGCCAATAGGTGAATTTTCGTCCGGCAAGGGGTGAGAAGTTTTGCCCCCACACACCCTTGCATCCGCCATACAGCCCCAAAACGGCCACATTTGGCCCCAGAACGCCTTGAAGGGCATCGGCCTTACCTTCCCCCTCAACCAACACAATGGAGCTTGTCGCGGTGTTTTCGGCCAATTTGTGCAAGCCGTACAACGGGCGCGGCGTGGGGAAGCCCTGCCAGCGCCACCCGGCGGAGGTGAAGACGCGCGGGCAAAACTCCTTGCGGCTCTTGCCGCGCTGGTCGGTTTCGTCCAGGTTGAACCGGCAAACGTAGCCCAGCAGGCAGCCCGCCGTGTCCCGGTATTCCCAATGGGCAGCGGGCTGCCCGTGTCTGGGGTGGCGGAGCTGAGGACGCGGGGCGTCTTCCGGCACGGGCATGAGGACTTCCGGCTTTGCTGCCGCTTTGTCGGGTTGACGTGGGGAAGGCTTGCCGTCGGGCAGTCCCAAGGCTTCGCGCGCCTCCTGCCGGGACAGGTGACGGAATTTTTCGAGGAAGTCCGACGCAAAGCCCTTTGCGTCACACTGGCGGCAGAAGTACCGGCCTTTGCCGTCCTGTCCCCCGTCCGTCACGACGACAAAGCGGTCCGTGCCGCCGCACCACGGGCACGGGCCTGCCCATTCCGTGTCGGTTTTGTGCTTGAAGGCTTCGCGTTGGGGGAGGAGGTCGAGCAGGCTACTCATGACGGCCCCCGGCCTTTTCCAGCTCGCGGGCCAGACGGCAGAGAAGCGCCGCCTGCGCGCTGGCCTTGTCGAGGCCGTCGCCCCACTGCCTTTCTACATCGTTGAAGGCCCCGTCCAGCACCTCCCCGATGAAGGGGCGGGCAATGGGAGAGGCGTACCCCTCATCGGAGCAGAGGCGCGGCAGCAGGGCGTAGCCCACCCGCCGCAGGTCAGCCAGGGCCTGCCGGTAGGCGGTCAGCCCAGCCGCGGCCCTTTGCAGCGCATCACGCGCGGCCAGGGCCTCGGCATACAGCGAAGGCGCAGGGGCCGCCGTGGGGCGGTCAGTCCCAGCCAGGCAAGCGCAGCCTTCCGGCATGGTGGGCTGTTCCGTCCGATCGTCCGGCAGGCGCAGGGCGTTCTTGCGCCGGAAGACGCGGCGGCAGGCGGCAGCGGTAGTGCCGGCGGTATTCAGCGCGGGGCAGGGGGAGAGGGTTTCAAGCTGACTACGCATGACGGCCCCCCTTCGGGAAGCCGTTGCGTATCAATTGCTCAATTTCGGAGAGCCGCCAGCCGACGCCGCGCACCCCAACGCGCTGCGGTTTGGGCAGGATGCCGAACTTGACCCAGCGGTAGACGCTCGCCGTGCTGACGCCGCCCAGCAGGGCCTTCAGTTCCGGCAGGCGGACAAGGCGGTCAGGTGCTTGGTTGGACATAAAAGTCCTCCTTTAGCCCACGGCGTCGGGAGGATACTTCTTGCCCTAAGGATGGATTGAGGATAGTACAAGAGTATTCCTTCCCGCTTCGGCGGGCTGGTTTATTTGGTTGGCGCTGAGGTATGGGAAGCGGAAAAATCCACACACATAGCGCTGACATTTGGGCCGCCCTGCGCCAACAGGACGGGCCGTTTTCTTCCGGGGCCGCCTCTCGCCAAAGGGGCGGCCCCGTTCACGTTTCTTTTATTTTAGCAACGATTTCTCCCGACTTGTCAACGCTGAAAAAGAACTATCATTACTAACCATAGGGAATCATTGTCTATTTAATCTGGAATTTCTAACTATAAAATCAATGAAGCCTTTTTATTATATTTTTTTTATTGAAGAAATTTGCCATATGGCAAACCAGTGAAAGGCTTTCTTGCGTTCATTCCGACTTTTCAAGAATGCTCCCCCACCAGTCAAACAGCAGGCGCTTTTCCTTTTCATAATCCGCCCGGTTGTAGGCCGCGCGCACTTCATCCTTTTCCGCGTGGGCAAGGGCCGCCTCGATCACGTCAGGCCGGGCAATCCCGGCTTCATTGGCCAGGCTGGAAAGGGTGCTGCGGAAGCCGTGGCTTGTGTGCCGTCCGGCATAGCCAAGGCTCTTCAGTGCCGCGTTGAGCGTGTTTTCACTCAGGGGGCGGCCCGTGCGTCCGGGAAAGAGGTATCCCGCCTTTTCGGGGCGTTCCCGCTCGATTTCCGCAAGCACGGCACACGCCACGCTGTTCAGGGGCACAACGTGCTGCCGCCTGCTCTTCATCTTGGCGGCGGGTATCGTCCACGTCCTGTTTTGCAGGTCGATTTCTTCCCATGTTGCCGCCCGCACATTCCCGGGCCGGGCAGCCGTAGCGACCAGAAAGAGCAGGGCGCGGCGCACGTCCGGCGCTCCCCAGTATCCCCGGATGGACTCCATCAGCCCGGCAAAGGCGGCGGGTTCGACAATGGCGGGAAAGTGCTTTCTGGCAGGACGGCGCAGCGCCTGCCCCACAAAGGCGGCGGGGTCAGCCGTGATGATGCCGCAGGCGGCCCCGTGGCGGAAAATGGCGGACAGGTATTGGCGAAGGCGCTTGGCGGTCTCCGGCGCACGATCCGAAACGGGCCGCAGCGTTTCCAGAATCATGGGGGCCGTGATGTCCGGCAGGGGCAGATTGCCCAGCCGGGGGAACACGTCCTTTTCCAGCCGCCTGCCGATGTCCGCCGCATGGGCGGGCGTGATCTCGCTTTGACGCACGGTCAACCAGTCCTTGGCGACTTCGGCAAGAGACGGCAGGTTCTCCGCCTTTGCGGGCTGGCCCCGCCGCAGGCGCTGGCGCATCTCTTCGGCAAGGCGTCGGGCCTCGGCAAGGGAAATTTCGCCATAGGCCCCCACCCGGAACATTTGTTCCCGCCCGCCAACGCGAGTCCGCAGGTAAAAGGTCTTGGTTCCGGTATGCGTGACCAGCAGGGTCAGGCCGTGCCCGTCGGCATACTTGGCAACGCCCGCTTGCGGAGCCTTCAGGTTGCGAATCTTGGTGTCCGTCAAGGCCATGTTTTCGCCCTTTGTGGGTATGATTCCCGACGCCCATTGCGCCGTTCCCGGAAACATACCCGCAAAAGCGGGAGAAGGCAAAAGCACTTGTGAGAAGATATGAAACAAGAAAGCCCTCTGATAAAGCCTGTATTTTCGGCTTCTTAGAGGGCTTTTGAGACGTTTTGAGAAGGTGTGAAAAGTGCTTTGTGGCGGAGAGGGTGGGATTCGAACCCACGTACCGGCTATTAACCGATAACTCGATTTCGAGTCGAGCGCGTTACGGCCAACTTCGCTACCTCTCCGCTCGTATGTATGTGGCTAAGCCACAGGCCGAAAATCTTCTTTAGCCTAAAACGGCCGCGCTGACAAGTGCTGTTTTGGGCCGGGGCCCGGCGTCAATGGCCGATGACTTCCATGACCTGCAGAGCTTCGGGCTGTTTGGCATTGCCCTGGAGCGCACGGGTGGCCATCTCCTCGGCCTTGAGGCGTTTTCCCCATTTCAGGTACATGAGGGCCATGCGGCCGAAGGTGTTGGGGTGCCCGCCAAAGGTACGCAGGATGGCGTTGTAGACCGTTTCGCACTTCTCAAATTCGTTGATGGCCGTATAGCAGTTGACGGCCCCCACATAGGCCCGCACGTCGCGCGGATGCTTCTGGATGGACTCTTCAAAGATTTCGCCGGCATCCGCATACTGTTTGGCCGTCTGGAGGAGCTGCCCCACCTGGACGAGGATATCGGGGTCCTCGCTGAATTCTTCGGCGGCGCGCTTGAGGTAGGCGCGTCCCTTGCCGAACTGTCCCTCCTGGAGCAGCTTGACCCCGCTGTTGAGCAGGGACTTCTTGCGTTCGAGCCGGGCTTCCTTTTCCTGGCGGCTCTTGTCCTCCACTTCCTGGAGCAGGATGCGCGCCAGTCCTTCCAGCACCGTGGCGAGCATGAGCTCCTTGCCCTGCTGATAGGGGATCTTGCGCGGTTTCCCCGTGTGGTTGGGATCAAGAAGATGCTGCATGCCCTGATGACGGATGAGGGTGTTGAGGAATTCCCCCAGCTGGATGTCGATCTCGGCGCGTGCGGATCGGGTGAGCTTGACTTCCGAGTACTGACGCATGGCCGTGGCCATGGCCTTCAGGGAGCGGGGCAGCTCTTCGCGGCGCAGATAGCCCTTGGCACGGGCGATATTTTCGCGCAGTTCCTTTGGGGGTGTGTTCAGCATGGCAATCCATCACTTTTCCAATGTTCCGCCACTTCCGCGTGGCGGATGCGCAGCAGTTCGTCCACGGCGCGGGGAATCAGAAAATCCACATTCTGTCGTCTGAGCCAGCGCTCCCGGATGCGGGATGCGCTCACCGCCAGCCACGGCAGGGGCAGGTAGTGGGCCAGTCCGCCGCCGGCCAGAGCCAGGCACCGGCTGCCCGGCAGCTCGGGCGCAACGTCGCGGGTGCCCGGCCAGAGGCGGTGTGCCGCCTGCACGAACGGCTCTTCCGTCTGCTCGCCGCGCGCCACGACGATGAACTGGCAGAGCCGCGGCAATTCGAGGCCCCGGTGCCAAGTATGCAGGAGCGCAAAATCCGGCGTCCCGATGACGAAATACAGTTCGCGGCCCGGCAGTTTCTCCCGATAGCGGGACAGGGTATCCCAGGTGTAGGAATATCCCTGGCGCTCCCCCTCCTCTTCGCTGACGCTGATGCCGGGCAGTCCGCGCACGGCGGCGCGCGTCATCTCCGCGCGCAGGGCAAAGGGGAGCAGGCTGTCCGCCCGTTTGTGCGGCGGATTGCCGCACGGCACGAGCACCAGCGAATCCACCAGCGTGCCGAGGGCTTCGCGCACTTCGATGGCAAGGCGCAGATGCCCTATGTGCGGCGGATTGAAACTGCCGCCCAGCAGCGCGCGTCCCGGCGGACGCTGTTCCGGGCTGTCCAGCATGCTATGCGCGTACCTGTCCCTGCCCCAGCACCATGAATTTGGTCGTCGTCAGCTCCTGCACGCCCATGGGGCCGTAAGCGTGCAGCTTGGACGTGGAAATGCCGATCTCCGCCCCCAGTCCCAGTTGGCCGCCGTCGTTGAAGCGTGTCGAAGCATTGACGCCGACCATGGACGCGTCGGCCTCCCGCACGAAGCGCATGGCGTGGGCGTGATCGTTGGTGCAGATCACTTCCGTATGCTGCGAGCCGTAGCGGGCGATATGGTCAAGGGCCGCATCCAGCGAGTCCACCACCCGTACCGCCAGCACCAGCGCATGGAATTCCTGTCCCAGATCCTCTTCCCGCTGGGGGACCGCCGTGGGCCCGAGCAGGGGGAGGGACTGCGCGCAGGCGCGGAACTCCACGCCCGCACCGCCCAGACGCCGGGCGATGCGCGGCAGGAAGGCCGCCGCCACATCCTTGTGGACCAGCAGGCATTCCAGCGCATTGCAGACGCCGGGCCGCTGGACCTTGCCGTTGAAGACGATCTCTTCCGCCGCGTCGAGGTCCGCCGAAGCATCGACAAAAACATGGCACACGCCCTTGAAGTGCTTGAGCACGGGCATGGTGGCGGCCTCGGTGACGGCGCGGACCAGATTTTCCCCGCCGCGCGGGATCATGACGTCGATATAGCGGTCAAGTTTGCACAGCGCGGTCACGGCGGCATGATCCGTACTGGTGACGAGCTGGGCGGCATCCGGCGGCAATCCGGCTTTCGTCAAAGCTTCCTGCAATATTTGCGCCAATGCCGTGTTGGACTGGATGGCCTCGCTGCCTCCCCGCAGGATGACGGCATTGCCCGCCTTGAGGCAGAGGATGGCCGCGTCGATGGTGACATTGGGCCGGGCCTCGTAGATCATGGCGATGACGCCCAGGGGCACGCGCATCTTGCCGACCAGCAGGCCGTTGGGCCGCTGCCACTGGCTGTCCAGCGCGCCCACGGGGTCCGGCATGGCGGCCACATGGCGGCAGGCGCGCGCCATGTCCGCAAGGATGGCGGGCGTCAGCGTCAGCCGGTCCAGGCGGGGGGCGTCAAGGCCTCTGGCGCGGGCCGCTTCCACGTCACGGGCATTGACGGCCAGCAGCTCGTCCGCCCGCTCTTCCAGCAGGCGGGCCAGTTCTTCCAGCGCGGCCGTCTTGGCCGCCGGGGCGGCGCTGCCCACCACACGCGAGGCCGCACGGGCCCGTTCGCCCAGCCGGGCCATCTCTTCCGCAAGCGTCATCGGCATCTCCCTTGCATTCGGTAACGGATGAATTCCTTGATTATACGCACTGCGCGGGCCAAGGGCAAGCCATTGCCCATGCGCAAATTATTTTGACAGGTCAGGGCTTGTGACCTATCTTTACTTCCTTGGCGTCCGCTCCGCAGGAGCACGACACGCCTGTATTTTGCGCCAAAGGAGCCCGTTGATGCAACCTACCCCTTCCACGCCCGGTTCGACGCCTTCCTCGACCCTGCTTACCGACCTGCGCGCCGAAGTCGGCGCCGAAAGCGCGCCGCTTTTGCAGTTCATCCTGCGGCATGCCGGCCTGATCGCCTGCGGCGTCGGGCTGTTCGTGCTCGTGCTGGTGGGAGCGGGCATCTGGAGCTGGCGCAGTGACGTCGCCAAAGAAGAGGCGCAGGCCGAGCTTGCGCGCCTTTCTCTTACTCTTAAAGGAGAAGAGCGCACCAAGGCCCTGGGCGAACTGGCCGCCAGGGTCCCCTCGGACATGCGTTTCGCCGTGCTGTCCGCGCAGGCGCAGAGCGCCGCGGAATCGCAGGACTGGGCCCAGGCGGCGCGCATCTACGGCGAGGCCGCCCGTCTGGACAGCGAAGGCAGCCTGGGGCTGGCCGCTCTGTTCGCCCAGTGCGGGGCCCTCATGAACGCCGGTACGCCCGAAAGCGCGTCCGAAGCGCTGGCCGTGCTCCAGGCCCTGACCGGCCGGGTGGGCGCTGCGGAGAAGGACGTCCTCCTGCGCATGCAGGCGGAAGCCGCCCAGGCTGCCGGCCGTACCGATGTGGCCGCGGCCGCTTTCGATGAGTTGGCCAAGAGCGGGGACAAGGACGACCAGGCCTATTACCGCTACCGTGCCGCCGCGCTGCGCGGTACGGATGCCGCCGCCCCGGAAGCGCCGGCGGACAAGAAGCAGGATTCCTGAGTGCGCCGCCCGTGAGAACGGGAAGCCTTCGCAGGCGATGCGCCGGGCGATCGCCGGCAACGCTGCGACGGCATGCCGCAAGGCCGGTCCCCCGGCGGGGACGCCCTGCGGAAAGCCTGCTCCACGGCGGGCAGGGCGGCGCGTCCCGGCCCCGGATGCATCCATTTCCGACATCATCTTCAAGGAGAGGCCATGAGCAAAAATCCCTTGCTGGACGGGTGCCGCGGCGAGCGGCATTTGTTGCTTGGCAATGAGGCCATTGTCCGCGGCGCGCTGGAAGCCGGCGTGCACATGATTTCCTGCTATCCGGGCACGCCCTCGTCCGAAGTGCCGGACACCTTCCGCCGCCTCGGCGGCGAGGGGCGCTACCGCCTGGAATATTCCGTCAATGAGAAGGTCGCCTTCGAGGTGGCCGCCGGCAGTGCCCTGGCAGGGGCCATGAGCCTTGTCACCATGAAGCATGTGGGGCTCAACGTGGCGGCGGACCCCCTGTTCACCGCCGCCTATACCGGCATGCCCGGCGGGCTGGTGGTGCTGAGCGCCGACGACCCCGGCTGTCATTCCAGCCAGAACGAGCAGGATAACCGCGCCTATGCCCGCGCCGCCATGCTGCCCTGTCTGGAGCCGGTCTCCGCGCAGGAAGCGCACGACATGACCCGCGAGGCCTTCCGGCTGGCGCGGGAGCTGCAGCAGCCCGTCCTCCTGCGCACGACGACCCGCGTGAACCATATGCGCGGCCCGGTGGAGTTCGACGATCTGCCCGCGGCGCAGCCGCTGGTGCCCTTCGAGCGCGATCCGGGGCGCTTCGTGCCCGTCCCTGCCGTGGCCCGCAAGCGGCATGCCGCCGTGCTGGACATTCTGGAAAAGGCCCGCGCCCTTGCCGAAAGCAGCCGCTTCAATATCGAACGCGCCAGCAACGCGAGCACGCGTCTGGGGATCATCGCCAGCGGCGTGGCGCGCAACTATCTTGCCGACGCCCTGACGGCCGGCGGCTGGGACGACAAGGTGCGGGTGCTGGAGCTCGGCATGACCTGGCCCCTGCCGGAAAAGCGTCTCGTGGCCTTCCTGGAGCAGTGCGACCGCGTGCTCGTGCTGGAAGAAGGGCCCGCCCTGCTGGAGCGCGACGTGCGCGCCCTTGCCCAGCGTGAAGGCTGCAAGGCCCGGCTGGAAGGCAAGACGGACGGCTTCACCGAACTGGGCGAGCTCTCCACCACGCTCGTGCTGCGGCGTCTGGCGGAATTCCTTGATTGCCCCTGTCCGGTCAAGGGCGGCAACGCGCAGGCCCTGGATCTGCCCGGCCGTCCGCCGAACCTCTGCGCGGGCTGCTCGCACCGGGCGGTCTTCCATGCCGTGCGGCAGCTCTTCGGTGACGACGCCTATTATTCCAGCGACATCGGTTGTTACACCCTCGGCATGCTGCCGCCGCTCAAGTGCGCGGACTTCCTCGTCTGCATGGGCTCTTCCATCTCGGCGGGCAGCGGTTTCGCCAGGGCCTCCGGCAAGACGGTGGTGGCCTTCATCGGCGACTCCACTTTCTTCCATTCCGGCATGACCGGCCTGGCCAACGCGGTCTTCAACCGGCACGACATCATCGTGGTCATCCTCGACAACGGCACTACCGCCATGACCGGTCATCAGCCCAATCCGGGCATGGTGCAGGAGATGCTGGGCGAGGGCGCGGCCCATCTGGACATCGAGTCCATCGTGCGCGGCATGGGCGTGGCCTGCTGCCGCAAGGTCAGGGCCTTCAACCTCAAGGCCGTCACTTCGGCGCTGGAAGAGATGCGTGCGCAGAAGGGCGTGCGGGTACTCATCGCCGAGGAGCCTTGCGCCCTCTATGCCCGCCGTCAGCTCAAGAAGACGCAGCCGCAGGTGGCGGTGGTGAAGGAGCAGGGCCCGGATGCCGTGCACTGCCTGGAAACGCTGGCCTGTCCCGCCTTCTACCGGGATGGCGAGGCGCTCGCCGTCGATGAAAGTCTCTGTTCGGGCTGCATGGTCTGCCTGCAGGTCGGTCCCAAGTCCTTCAAGGCCAGACGCCGCGACGTTTAGCCCTGTGCCGTTGTCCAACACGAGGTTTCCCATGACTACAGACAAGCAGAAAAGAATGCGCATCTACTTTACCGGTGTGGGCGGACAGGGAACGCTGACGGCCACGACCCTGCTGGCCCGGACGGCCATGGACGCCGGTCTTGACGTCGTGGCCGGCGAGGTGCACGGCATGGCCCAGCGCGGCGGCGTGGTGGAGTCCGTGCTTTTGCTCGGCGGCTGGCGCTCCCCCAAGCTGGACCTTGGCGAGGCCGATGTGCTGCTGGGTTTCGAACCGCTGGAGACCCTGCGCGGCCTGCCCTACCTGCGGGCCGGAGGGGCCGTCTTTTCCAGCGCCGACCCGCTGCCGCCCCTGAGCGTCTCGCTGGGCGGGGCCAGCTATCCCGCGCTGGAAGAGGTGGAGGCCCAGACGCGTCGCGTGGCCGGTCAGTGCCATTTCGTGCCCTGCCGCGAGCTGGGGCTCAAGGCCGGTTCCGCGCAGGCGGGCAATACGGTGCTGCTCAGCGTGGCCTGCGCATCCGGCATCCTGCCTTTCGGGGTGGATGCGCTGGAGGCGGCCATCAGCAAATACCTGCCGGCCAAGTTGCAGGCCGCCAACCTGAAAGCCCTGGAACTGGGCATGGCGGCGCTGCGCATCTAGAGCAATTTCAGCGTGAACTGCTGTGCGCTTCAAGCCATACGGCCTGCCGTTTCGCGTGTTGCCTTTATCAACGGCATAGTGCTCTCGTGTAGGCATCTGACGCGACCATATCGAGGCGTCCGGCGGCAGTCAGTACCGTGCGGTGCCGGGTAAAAATAAGGAGGGCCTCCCCACTGGGGAGGCCCTCCTTATTTTTGGGCATGCCGTTAGGTGCTGTGCCGGCCGGCGGCTCACTCCAGCTCGGGATAGCGCTTGATGAAGCGGTTCTCGTAGTCGTCCAGCGACTTGGAGACGATCTTGGCCAGGCCGATGAGGGCCACGAGGTTGGGCAGCACCATGAGGCCGTTGAACAGGTCGGCCAGTTCCCAGACCAGCGTGACCTTGAGCGTCGCGCCGAGCACGATGAAGCTCATGACCACCAGGCGGTACGGCGTCAGCGCCTTGCGTCCGAACAGGTACTTGATGTTCTGTTCACCAAAGAAGTACCAGCCGATGATGGTGGAGAAGGCAAAGAAAAAGAGGATGATAGCCACATAGGCGTTGCCGAGGCCGCCCAGGGCGGAGCTGAAGGCCCGCTGGGTCAGCACCACGCCGGTCACGTTGCCGCCCATGACGCCGGTGGACAGCACCACAAAGGCGGACAGCGAGCAGATGATGACCGTGATGAACACGCCCATGATGGCGGCAAAGCCCTGCATGACCGGATGGAGCACCTTGCTCACGGCATGGGCATGCGGGGTGGAGCCCATGCCCGCCTCATTGGAGAAGAGCCCGCGGGCTATGCCGTAGCGCATGGCCTCCTGCACGGTGGCGCCCGCCACGCCGCCCACAGCGGCCTCGGCCGAAAAGGCATAGTGGAAGATGTCCTTGAGGCACTGGAGGAAGGCCTCGCCGTGCGTGGCCAGGATATAGATGCCGCCCACCAGATAGAGGGCGGCCATGACCGGCACGAGCTTTTCCGTCACGGCGGCCAGCCGTCCGATGCCGCCAAAGAAGACGATGCCGGCCAGCACCGCCACCACGACGCCCACCACGGGCGCGGGCACGGCAAAGGCCGTCACGAAGGCGTCCGCGATGGAATTGGACTGCACCATGTTCCCCACACAGCCCAGCGCGATGATGATGGCCACGGCAAAGAAGGTGGCCAGCGTCTTGCTGCCGATGCCCTTGCGGATGTAGTAGGCGGGCCCGCCCACCACATGGCCGGCTTCGTCACGGTCCTTGAAGGTGATGGCAAGGATGGCCTCGGCGAAGATGGTGGCCATGCCGAAAAAGGCCGCGATCCACATCCAGAAGATGGCGCCGGGCCCGCCGGTCACCAGGGCGGTGGCCATACCGACCATGTTGCCGGTGCCGACCTGAGCGGCAACGGCCGTGGCCAGCGCCTGGAAGGAGCTCATGCCCTGACCGGAGGCCTTTTCGCCGCGCAGGGAGAAGCCCCCGCAGACATGCCGGACGCAGGCGCCGAATTTGCGTACCTGCACGGCCCTCAGGCGCAGGGTATAGTAGAGTCCGGTGCCGCAGAGCAGAGGGATGAGGCAGTACGGCCCCCAGAGGAAGGAGTTGATGGCCTGGACCAGCTGGGTGAGTGCATCCATATGATTCTCGCAGAAGGGCAGCGGCGGAGTGCCGTTCCCGTTGAGGGTTGACGACAGGGCCCGCTGGCGGCGCAAACGGCCCCGCCAGCGGGCGGTGCACATTATGTAGCGCAAGGCGTCCGCGCTGAAAAGATGCCGGAGGACGTTTCCTGTGCCGGGCGGCAGGGCGACCGGACCTTGGCCCGCTTTTTGCTATCCCCCTCCCGATAGTGTTGTCCGTTCGTCGGGGCCATGCCGCCGCGGCGGGCAGCAGGAGACGTCAACCAAGGAGTTGTCATGCAAGATGCAATGTTTAGCAGCCTTTTCGGGGCGCTGACCACCGAGCACCGCATGAGTTTCATCGCCAATAATTTGGCGAATGTGAATACTTCGGGCTACAAGCAGACCAAACTGGCGTTCAAGGATACCATGGCGTCCTTCGCGCACGATGAGATCCGCGAACCGCTCATGAACCTGAAGAGCGACCCCCTCTTCCCCGAACCCAAAAACATGGTCCGCCCGCGTATCGCCGTGTCGAAGATCGACTTTACGCAAGGTTCCATGCGCTTCACCGGGGACCCGCTCGATCTGGGCATAGCGGGGGAGAACGCCTTTTTCCGCGTGGCGACGCCTAATGGCAACAATTTGACGCGCAGCGGGCATTTCGTCCTGTCCGGCGACGGGACGATCATGACGCCGCAGGGCTGGCCGTTGCAGGGGGTGGGAGGCAACATCGTCATCCCCGAAGGGACGCGCAATATCGCCATCGCCAGCGACGGCACCGTCTCCGCAGACGGCGAAGCCGTCGGGCAGATAGCCCTGGTGCAGGTGGACAATCCCCAGAACCTCCAGAAGCTGGGGAGAAACCTCTATCAGCCTGTGGAAAACGTGCAGGTGCAGGAGATGGATGCCTACGCCCAGGGCGCTACGGTGGAGCAGGGCTACATCGAGGCCGCCAACGTGGATGTGGTCACCGAGATGGTGAACATGATCGAAGTGCAGCGGCAGTTCGAAGCGTACCAGAAGGTCATGCAGTCCACGGATTCCCTGGACAGGCAGGCCTACCAGCAGGTGGGCAAGCGTAACGGCTAGTCCCGGATACGGCTGACGGCACGCCGTCCTGACGGGGCGGCAGGCCGCCCGCGGAGGCTCTTCCCGCCGGGGAGGGCTCGCGGCGTGCGGTCAGGCGCGATGATGAAGACAACAACACGCACGCGTGCGAAAGGAGCGATGGCCTTATGATGCGTTCTTTGTGGACGGGCGCCAGCGGTATGGTGGCGCAGCAGCTGAATATCGACGTTATTTCCAACAACCTCGCCAACGTGAACACCACGGGCTTCAAGAAGAGCCGCGCCGAGTTCGAGGATCTCATGTACCAGAACATGAAGATCGCCGGCTCCATCACGGAAGGTGACAACATCCTGCCCGTGGGCATCCAGGTGGGCATGGGCGTCCGGCCCACGGCGGTGCACAAGTTCTTCACCCAGGGGGACTTCCAGAACACCGGCAACGCGCTGGACGTGGCCATTGAAGGCGACGGCTTCTTTCAGGTGGATGTCAACGGCGAGCTGATGTACACCCGCTCCGGCTCCTTCAAGCTCAATCAGGACGGTACCGTGGTGACGGCCAACGGCTACATCCTGCAGCCGGAATTCGCCGTCCCGGCGGAGACCAAGAACATCTCCATCTCCGCTTCCGGGCACATCGCGGCCCTGGATGCCGAAGGGCAGGAGATCGCCGCGGCGGAGATCCCGCTCTATACCTTCATCAATCCGGCGGGTCTGGACGCGCGCGGCCGCAACCTCTACACCCCCACCGAAGCTTCCGGCGACGAAGTGGAAGGCGTGCCCGGCACGGACAACGTCGGTACGCTGGCGCAGGGCTTCCTGGAAATGTCCAACGTGGAAGTGGTGGACGAAATGGTCAACATGATCGTGGGCCAGCGCGCCTACGAAGTGAACTCCAAGGCCATCCAGACCTCCGACTCCATGCTGGGGACGGCGGTACAGCTCAAGCGCAGCTAAGGTTTTTGGGGAGTATGACGCGCGTGTGCAGACGAGCGGGGGAATGGTCCGGCCGGCGGGGCTGGTCGCTCCGGGGCGGTATGGCGGTTCTGGCAGGGGTGCTCTGCCTGGCGTTCGCCTGCTGCATCGCCCTGGAAAGCGCGTGCCTTGCCGCCGTCATCCCCGATGCCGTCTGGCAGGACAACGACCGCAACCATCGCCGGTCGCCCAGCCAGATAAAGCGGCAGCTGCGTTCGCCTGAAGTTCGTGCCGCCCGCCTGCCCCTTGATGGGGCGGAGCGGGTCGGCAGCGGCAATGAAGATGCCTCCGTCGCGGAGGAGCAGGCCGCGCGGGCTGCCCGCGTCCGCTCGCAGATCGCGCAGGCCCCGGCCCCGCCGGGCGAAGCCTCGGATCTGCAGATGCTGGGGCAGAACGACTGGCGCCTGAAGATCGAGAGCGCGGCCGTGGCGCTCAACGATTCCGTCTTTCTGGGGGATATCGCCACGCCGCTGGGGCATATGGACGAGGCCCTCTGGCAGGAGCTCAGCCGCAAGGCCCTCTGGGCCGCCCCCGAGCAGGAAGGCAAGCCCATGCAGGTCAACCGTTCGCGCCTCTCGCAGGCGTTGCGGCAGGCCCTGGGCAAGGATGTGGCCGGGCGTTGCATCCTGCCGACGTCGCTGGTCATCCAGCGGGGCGGGCTGGTCTTTCGGGAAGATGTGTTGCGGGACTATGTGGTCAAGAGTTTGACGCCGCAGCTTTCGGCCATGCCGGGCGAAGCGCAGCTCACGGAATTTCGACTGCCGGAGTACATCTTTCTGGAGCACGCCCAGCAGCAGATCCAGCTGGAGCCCGGCAAGCTGGCCCCCGGGCGCATCACCCTGCGTTTCGCCGTCAAGGAAGCGGACGGTTCGGTGTTGCGGCGTGTGGCCGGGACGGTCAATCTGCAACTCTGGGTCACGGTGCCCGCCGCCATGCGCATCATGAGCAAGGGGGAGAACCTGACTCCCGACGCGGTCACCTTCATGAGGGTCAATGCCGCCACGCTCAAGGATATGCCGTGGGATGGCCAGGGCGGTCCGTGGCGGCTGGCCAGGGGGCTTTCCGCCGGGGAGCCCATCCTCCAGAGCGACCTGCAGAGCCAGCTCATGGTGCGGCGCGGCGATGTGGTCACCCTGATCTACGCCCGCGGCAACCTGCGCATGACCACGCAGGCGGAGGCCCTGAGCGACGGCGAGCCCGGCGGCACCATCGCGGTGAGGAATCTGCAATCCAAGAAACAGGTGTACGCCAAGGTCAAGGACGGCGGCACTGTGATAATCGAGTAGAGGAGAACATGGTATGAAGACTCGTTTTGGCATTCTGGCCCTGGGGCTCGTCTTCATGTTCTGCAGCGCCTGCGGCAACGGCGGTGCAAGTCGCCGTCCGGGGCTGCAGAATCCTGTGGGTCCGCCGCAGGAATATCCGCAGGAGACCAGCGGAGCCAACAACCCCGGTTCCCTGTTTGCCGCCAGTGACGGCGACACCCTCTTTTCCGATGCCCGCGCGCGCCGCGTGGGGGATATCGTGGTGGTCAAACTGGTGGAAAACACCAAGGCCCAGAACAAGGTCGAGACCACGGCCGACAAGGACAGCAACAACAATTACGCGGTCAATGCCTTTTTCAATGTGCCCAAGATCGCCGGCGTCGTGCCCGTGGGGACGCCGACCTTGAATACCAATTCGGTCAGCGACCTGAGCGGCACAGGCAAGACCAAGCGCGAGAACTACGTGACCACCTCCATGGCGGCCCGCGTCATCCGCGTGTTGCCGGGCGGCATGCTCCAGATCGAGGGCGCGCGTGAGATCCGCGTCAACGAAGAAACGGAATACATGGTGGTGCGCGGTCTTATCCGGTCCAAGGACGTGGATGCCGACAACAGCATCCTGTCCACCCAGATCGCGGACGCCAGCATCGAGTATTACGGCAAGGGCGTGCTTTCCGACAAGCAGAAGCCCGGCTGGTTCACTCGCCTGATGGATAACGTTTGGCCCTTCTGATGTGCCGTCGGCAGACGGCATACAGGGGCGGGGTCTTCCCCGCCCCTTTTTTGTTGCATGGGCATATGAGTTCTTTGGCTTGCAGCACCTTTACAGGGTGTTTTTCATTCTTGAATGTATGATCCGTGTTGTCTGTATGCTATAAAAAATTTTTGCAGATGTCGTGCATATAAAATATTTGTGTATAATTGATTGAGTGTCTTTTTTACAGATGAAAGGGCGCATCCTGTTGCGGGATGCGCCCTTTTACATTTTATATAATGATTTCCTAAGCTTTTTCTAGACTTATTTTTCTCGCCAAAAGAAAAATTTTGGCTATGGTGAAAGGAAATGGAGAGAAAGCGGAATGCCGTCGATGCCATACATCGTTTCCTGGCTGCCTGTACGCGGCGGCCGTCCCGCCGGGGAAATGCCGGCAGGACGCGCGGCGGGCATCTCCGCTTCAGGCGCGGCGCTGCCGGGCCGCCAGTCCCAGCAGGATGGCGCCGGCCTGCGCCACGTTGAGAGAATCGAAGGAGCGGGCCAGCGGGATATGCAGCATCTGCGCGCAGCGCTTGGCCACGCCGGGCCGCAGTCCCTTGTCCTCGTTGCCGAGCACCAGCACGGCAGGCAGGCGCAGGGGTTCCTCAAAGGCATTGACGGTGGCAGCTCCGCCGCAGCCCGCGCCGTAAATGGTCAAACCCGCTTCTTCGGCACTGTCCAGCGCATGCGCCAGATTGTCGACGCGGGCAATGGGGAGCCGTTCCAGCGCGCCCGCCGCCGCCCGCTGTGCGGCAGGGCCGAGGTAGGCGCTGTTATGCCGCGGCAGCAGCATGCCCGCTCCGCCCAGCGCGTAAAGGGTGCGGCAGAGCGTCCCCAGGTTGCCGGGGTCCTGCACCTGGTCAAGGGCAAGCAGCAGGGGCAGGGGGGCCTCATGCACGGCGGCAAGCACGCTTTCCAGCGTCTGGAACTCCGTGACGGCGAGGCGGGCCACCACTCCCTGATGGTTGACATGTTCCGCCTGTCCCGCCTGCGCGCCGCGGCACAGCCGGTCAAGGGCAGCCCCTTCCACCAGCGTGTAACGCAGATGGTTTGCCCGGCAGAGCTCCTGGATCTGCTGCGCTTCACGGCTGCGCAGGCCCTTGCGGCAGTAAACGAGATCAATGCGCTGCGGCGCATCGAGCAGAAGCTCCAGCACGGGCTTGATGCCCGGCAGGAGCGGAGCGGAAACAGCATCTTTCATCATGACGGCCTCCGGCAGGCGGCTGAGGGTGAGACGGCGTCCATGCCGTAGAAATTTCGTGTCTACGCAGCTTCACGGGCAAAGGCAAGCTGCGGAGCAGGGGAGGCATCCATGAAGGTTTTGTGCGGGAAAAGGGTTTCAGGGCATATTCTGCTGTTGTGCGCCCTGCTGGCGACGTTGCTGCTGAGTGCGTGCTCCTCCAGGCAGGGGAGCGGGCAGTCCGACATGCCGACGCTGCTCATTCCCGAAAACGAGGACAGCGAACCGCTGACCCCTGCGGAGACGGCCGCCCTGAAGAGCACGGGCCAGATCGACCGCAACGTGCCCGCCTCGGCCATGCCCGCCGTGACCGCCCAGTACAAGCACTTCCTCCACAAGGGCCGCCGGACGATGGAGATCTTCTCGCAGCGGTCGGGGAATTATCTCGGCTATGCCCGGCGTGTCTTCCGTTCGCGCGGCATGCCGGAAGAACTGGCCTATCTCGCCATCGTGGAGAGCGGCTACCGGGCCGATGCCAAGTCCCGCGCCGGTGCGGCCGGGGCCTGGCAGTTCATGCCCTATACCGGCATGAAGTACGGCCTTACGCAGGACTGGTGGATGGATGAGCGCCTCGACCCCTACAAAGCCACCGAAGCCGCCGCCGACTATCTGCAAAAGCTTTACGGGGACTTCCGCGACTGGCCGACCGCCATCGCCGCCTACAATGCCGGAGAAGGTAAGATGCGCCGCGCCAAGGAAGGCACCGGCTCCCGCAATTTCTATGAAGTCTGCGAACGCAATGCGCGCCTGGACGAAAAAGCCCAGCTCCGTCCCGAGACCATACAGTATGTGCCGCGTTTCGTGGCCATCAGCAAGATCATGCGCAACCTCGGCCCTCTGGGTTTCACTCCGGTCAATCATGACGCCATGTCCCAGGTGGAACGCCTGACGGCCCGGCCGGGCACGGACCTCATGGCGCTGAGCAAGGCTTCGGGCATGAGCTGGTCGGACTTCCAGTCTTACAACATGCACCATCTCCAGCCCATTTCCTCCACTGAGCGCTCCACCTTCGTCTATGTGCCGCGTCTGCAATCCGCCAAGGCACAGGCCTTCCTGCAACGTTCGGGCGGCACCTACGCCAACTGGCGTCCTGCCAAAGTCGCCACCAGCGCCGACAGCTGGGACAGGATCGCCCGGCGCAGCGGCGTCAGCGTGGCCCAGCTTCGCGCGGCCAATGGCGGCAAGACGAAGATCTACCGGGGCGAGACGGTGCTTGTCCCCCGCAGCGCCGACATGAGCGAGCGGGCCGTGGCCGCCGCCGGTGGACGCACTACGGCTCGGGCGGCGGAAAAGCCGGTTCGCGCAAACCGGAGCGGCCAGGGTGCGCCGGCCGGCGTGCATGTGCTGGCCTCCGGCGAGACGCTCTACGGCGTGGCCCGCAAGTATGGCGTGAGCGTGGGCGAGCTCCAGGCCGCCAATGATATCGACAATCCCGGTAAGGTCCATGTGGGGCAGAAGCTGCGCATCCCCGGGGCCGGGCAGGCCGGCGCCCGCACGGTGGCCCAGGCCTCTGGCGGCAAGAACCCCGCCGGAAGCATCGGCAAGCGCAAGGGCGGCACGTCGACCTATGTGGTCAAGGCCAACGACAGCCTGTGGAACATCGCTCGCCGCTACAACGTCAGCGTGGATGATCTCAAGCGCTGGAACGATGTGGACGAGCGCAGCCTGCGGGTCGGGGATACCTTGGTGGTCAGTTCGCGTTAACGTTTGTAGTATAACGTATCCTAACGGAAAAGCAGAAGAAGCAGCCCAAGAGGACGAGGGCTGCTTCTTTTTTTGTGACATTTTGAAAAAAACTTCTTGACCTTTGGCGCGAAAGAGTCCATAAACGCTTCTCGCGCCGGGCGGAAGCGGAAAGCGGACGGCCGGGGCGCGAGTTTGACAAATACAGAGAGTGCGCCGAGACGACGGGCTGACGAAAAGTTGAAAAAGAATTTTTCGAAAGCTGAAAAAAAGTTGTTGACAGCGAGGGCGGAAACGAATAGGTTCTCACCTCGCGACGACGACAACGCGTCGAGTGAAAGAAAAAATCGAAAAGTGGAAAAAGTTGTTGACAAGCGGTCGAGCTTTGAGTAGCTTAACGAACCGCGCTGACGAAAACAGCTTCACCGCTTGGATGAAAAAACTTCACGAAAACGAGAAAAAAAGTTGTTGACACGGCGCAGAGAAGTGAGTTAAACTCACGAAGCGCTGAGGTGGGTGCCGAAAGCGAATGGTTCATTGACAAGTGAATAGCGAGCGGGAAGGAACTTTGAGATTCTGATTTCCGTGC
>DWYJ01000018.1 GCA_019118745.1 Candidatus Desulfovibrio gallistercoris
TGCAAAAAGTCCCCCCTTTCCCCCGCAAAAAGACAAGATCTCCCTTTGCTACAAAACGAAATATTTGTTTTGTTGAAATTCAAATTTGAATTAGATAGATTGTATCTTGTAGCCGCACGCGTGCGGCTGAAATTTTGGGGTTTGCGGAGCGAGAAAAGGATGGCCAGCAAGCACACGGTTTCCCCTGCGGGAGAAGCGGGCGCGGGAGCGCGCTGCGCGCGCGTGGACGGTGAGCAGACGCGTGCCCGCATCATTGAGACGGCCGGCCAGCTCATGGCGGAGAACGGTTTTGCGCAGACGACGTCGAAACGCATCTGCGAGACCGCCAATATCAACATGGCGGCCATCAATTACCATTTCGGCAGCCGCGAGGGGCTGTATCTGGCGGTCCTGGAAGATATGCACAATCGCATCATCGACCGGGAGTTCCTGGACAATCTGGCGGGGGAGGCCATCCCCGCACGGGAGAAGATGCAGCGCATCGTCGCGGCGCTCATGGCCGGGCTGGCCGCGCCGCAGCAGTGGCATGTGCGTGCCTGGGCACGCGAGATCGTGGCGCCTTCCGTGTATTTTCAGGAAGTCATGCGCCGGGTGGTCGCGGCGAAATTCCGGATCATCAAGGGGATCATCAGCGACATGACGGGCATACCGCAGGACGCGCCGGAGCTGGAATGCTGTCTGGTGAGCGCGCTGGGGCCCTTTGTGCTGCTGCTGGTGGCGGACAGACGGTTTTCTTCGGCGCTGGTGCCGCTGTTGTGTCAGGCTCCCTGCGTGCAGACGCACATGGGGGACATGGCCATGTGCGTGCTGGATGCGGCCGCGCGCAGCTGGCGGCAGCGGCAGGGATGCGCCTGCTGAACCGGCTGCGCAGAGATTTTTTTGAGATGCACACCCGCAGAGGGTGAAATGGCCGCTGCGGCGGCAAGGATTGGCGGACATGGACGATTCCGTGCTCTATCTGGGACTGGATGCCGGTTCCACTACGGTCAAGCTGGCGCTTGTGGATGCGGCGGGCGAGCTGCTGGAGGCGCGTTACCAGCGGCATGGCGCGGCGGTACGCGCGACCCTTTGCACTCTGCTGGACGAGCTGGCGGCCAAATATCCCGGTCTGCAGGTGCGGGCCGCCATTACGGGCTCGGCCGCGCTCAAGCTGGCGCAGGCGCTGGAGCTGCCCTTCGTGCAGGAGGTGCTGGCCACGTCGCGGGCCATCTCGGTGCTCGCGCCGCAGACGGACGTGGCGGTGGAGCTGGGCGGCGAAGACGCCAAGATCCTGTATTTTTCCGACGGCTCGGACAATCTGCGCATGAACGAGGCTTGCGCGGGGGGCACCGGGGCCTTCATCGACCAGATGGCCGTGCTGCTGCATACGGATGCGCCGGGGCTCAATGAACTGGCCCTGAAGCATACGACCATTTATCCCATAGCGTCCCGCTGCGGCGTCTTCGCCAAGACGGATGTGGTGCCTCTGCTCAATGAGGGCGCGGCGCGCGAGGATCTGGCGGCGTCCATCTTTCAGGCCGTGGTGGAGCAGACCATCGGCGGGCTGGCCTGCGGGCATCCCATCCGGGGCAGGGTGGCTTTTCTGGGCGGGCCGCTGCATTTCCTTTCCGCCTTGCGGCAGCGTTTCATCGAGACCCTGCAGCTGAAGCCGGACGAGGTCATGGACGTGCCGGACGCCCAGTATATCGTGGCGCGCGGCACGGCGTTGAGCCTCATGCCCCTGCCGGGGCAGCCGCGCCCCGTGCAGTCCGCGCCGCTGCGCGTGGAGGAGCTGGCCGAACGGGCCCGCTCCCGTGCGCTGGACGGCGAGCGTACGGCCACGCTCGCGCCGCTTTTTGAGGATGAGGAAGAATACGCGGCGTTCCGGCAGCGCCATGCGGCGGGCGCGGTGAGCCGCCGGCCGCTGGAGGATGCGCGGGGCCCGCTCTATCTGGGGGTCGATCTGGGCTCCACCACGGTCAAGGCCGTCCTGACCGACCGGGAAGGGGCAGTCGTCACCACCTGGTACCGCCGCAATCAGGGGGACCCGCTGGCCGAGCTGCTGCCCTATGTGGCCGATCTGGCGGACGCCCTGCCTGAAGGCGCGTGGATAGAGGACAGCGCCTGCACCGGCTACGGGGCGGCCTTTGCGCAGGCGGCGCTGGGTTCGTCCATCACCGAAGTGGAGACCGTGGCCCACCTCAAGGCCGCCTGCCGTCTGGTGCCGCAGACGACCTACGTCATCGACATCGGCGGGCAGGACATGAAGTGCCTCAAGGCCAGGGACGGCTGCATCGCGGGCGTGACCCTCAACGAAGCCTGCTCGGCCGGCTGCGGGGCCTTTCTGGAGACCTTCGCCCAGAGCCTCAACCTGAGCATGGAGGAATTCGTGCGGGCGGCGCTCTTTGCCCGGCATCCCGTGGATCTGGGATCGCGCTGCACGGTCTTCATGAATTCCAAGGTCAAGCAGGCCCAGAAGGAGGGCGCGGAGATCGGGGACATCGCCGCCGGTCTGTGCTATTCCGTGGTGCGCAATGCCCTGTACAAGGTGCTGCGGCTGCGCAGTCCCGACGAACTGGGAGACAAGGTGCTCGTGCAGGGCGGTTCCTTCATGAACGACGCCCTGCTGCGGGTCATGGAGCGGCTGTTGCAGCGGGAGGTGTTCCGTCCCGACATCGCCGGGCTCATGGGGGCTTACGGCGCGGCGCTGCTGGCGGCCCGCCGTCCGGTGGAGGAGGGCGGCCGGCATCCGCTGGACCCCGCGACGCTGCGGGCCCTGCGCATCGAGACGAAGCATCTGCGCTGCAAGGGCTGCGGCAATCACTGCCGTCTGACCCTGAACCGTTTTTCCAATGGACGGCGTTTCGTGGCCGGCAACCGCTGCGAGCGGGGCGCGAGCCAGCTTGGCGCGGCGCACGAGAACGCGCAGCCCATGCCCAACATCTACGCCTGGAAGAACCGGCGGCTTTTCGACTATACGCCGCTGGCCGAGGCGGACGCGCCGCGCGGCGTCATCGGCATCCCGCGGGTGCTCAACATCTTTGAGCATTATCCTTTCTGGTTCACCTTTTTCACGAAGCTGGGCTTCCGGGTCATCCTGTCGCCGGAATCGGGCAAGGAGGTCTTCGACCTCGGCCTGTCCTCCATGCCCTCGCAGACGGTCTGCTATCCGGCCAAGCTGGCGCATGGTCATGTGACGGCCCTGCTCCAGCAGGGGATCCGGCGCATCTTCTTCCCCTGCCTGCCGCGCGAGCGGGGCGACGCCATCACCAAGGCCAACGGCTACAATTGCCCGGTGG
Source organism: Candidatus Desulfovibrio gallistercoris (assembly GCA_019118745.1). Classification (GTDB taxonomy): domain Bacteria; phylum Desulfobacterota; class Desulfovibrionia; order Desulfovibrionales; family Desulfovibrionaceae; genus Desulfovibrio; species Desulfovibrio gallistercoris. The sequence continues at coordinate 3,279 of DWYJ01000018.1, forward strand.
TCTCCGGTTATCCCGAAGTCATCCGCCTCAATATCGATGAGGTGCGGCAGCAGGGGGTGAGGCTGCACACGCCCTTCGTGTCTCTGCAGAGTCTGGATGCGCTGGTGGAGCGCATGCATGAGGAGTTCGACCTGCCCCGCGGCGAATTGCGCGAGGCCGGACGCGCCGCCCTGCAGGAGTTCGAGAACTACCGCGCCGAGCTGCGCGCCGAAGGCGAAAGGGTGCTGGAGCTCGTGCGGCAGAGCAACGGACTGGGCATCGTGCTCTGCGGCCGGCCCTACCATGTGGACCCGGCCGTGCATCATGGCCTGCCGGAGTACATCGCCTCCCTTGGCGCGGCAGTGCTCAGCGAGGACAGCGTGGCCCATCTGGGGCGGCTGGACGACAATCTGCGGGTGCTGGATCAGTGGAGCTATCATTCCCGACTGTACCGGGCCAGCATGCTCGTCTGCGACACGCCGGAGCTGGAAAGCGTGCAGCTGACCTCCTTCGGCTGCGGGCTGGACGCCATCACCAGCGATCAGGTGGCCGAGCTGCTCCAGCGGGCCGGCAAGCTGCACACGCTCATCAAGATCGACGAGGGCTCGTCGCTGGGGGCAGCGCGCATCCGCATCCGCTCGCTGCTGGCGGCGGTGCGCGAACGGCGGGAGGCGGCCGTGCGCCGCACGGAAAAGGCCAGGCCCGCGCCGCGGCCGGTCTTCACCAAGGCCATGCGCGAAACGCACACCATCCTTGCGCCGCAGATGGCCCCTCTGCATTTCGACATCCTCAAGAGCGCCATCAACCATTCCGGCTATCATCTGGAAGTGCTGCCCTCGGTCAGTCCGCGCGCCATCGAGCTGGGGCTGACCTACGTGCACAATGACGCCTGCTATCCGGCCATCGTGGTCATCGGGCAGCTGCTGGACGCGCTCAAGAACGGCCAGTGCGACCCGAACCGCACGGCGCTCATGCTGGCGCAGACCTGCGGCCCCTGCCGGGCGAGCAACTATCCCGCCCTGCTGCGCAAGGCCCTGCAGGAGGCCGGTTTCGAGCAGGTGCCGGTGCTGACCATGACCAGCGGCGACGTCAACCGGCATCCCGGCTTCAGCATCTCGGCCAAGCTTTTCCACCGCATGATCCTGGGCTGCCTCTACGGCGACATGCTCCAGCGCGTCAGCATGTCCTGCCGCAGCAACGAGCTGCACGAGGGCGATACCGACGAGCTGTTGCACAGCTGGTTGCGGCGGGCCCGCTCCAGTTCGGTCTGGGGGGACAGCGCGGTCTTCCGGGAGCATATGCACGAGATCGTACGGGACTTCTCGGGCATCCGGCTGGACGGCGTGCCGCGGCCCAAGGTCGGCATCGTGGGCGAGATCCTGCTCAAGTACCACCCCGACGCCAACAATCAGGTGGCGCAGCACATCCGCGAGGAAGGCGGCGAGCCCGTCCTGACGGATCTCATGGACTTTTTCCTTTACTGCTCCATGGACCCGGTGTATTCGTGGCGGCGGCTGGGTGGGCGTGTGCTGCCGGCTTTGACGAGCTGGTTCTTCATCCAGCGGGTGGAGCATCTGCGCAAGGCCATGCGGCAGGCCCTCAAGGGCAGCCGCTTCCTGCCGGCCGCGCGCATCGGGGATCTGGCAAGCAGCGTGCGGGGGATCATCTCGCGCGGCAACCAGGCGGGCGAAGGCTGGCTCCTGACGGCGGAGATGCTGGAATTCATCGATCACGGCGTCAACAACGTGCTCTGCCTCCAGCCCTTCGGCTGCCTGCCCAACCACATCACGGGCAAGGGCGTCATGAAGGAGCTCAAGCGCCTGCGTCCCCATGCCAATCTCATGGCCGTGGACTATGATCCCGGCAGCAGCGAGGCCAATCAGCTCAACCGCATCAAGCTGTTCATGTCCGTGGCGCATACGGGGCTCGAACAGCAGGCGCAAGGGCCGGGTTCGGCGAACGTGGATACGGAAGAGCGCGCGGAGCAGCGCGAGACCGGCCAGGATGCTCCCGTGCAACGCCGGTGCGGGGCGGATCTGTCGCCCGCCCGGGTGGCTGAAAATCTGGCCTGCCGGGCGTGCAGCCTGGCCAAGGGCCTGCAGGAGCCGGGGCACGGCGTGCAGAGTTGAGCGGCACAGGCCGCGACGATCATCGGCGGACGAATAGAAAAAGCCCTTCGACAGGCCTGACTGGCGTCATCGAAGGGCTTTTTTAGACCGTTTCACCATGAGGCTCAGGACCCATTAGGGCATTCTCCGTTTGAAACGCTTTGCGTCTCAAACCATACGGCCTGGCGTTTCGAGGAAAAAGCGCAGTTCTTCCGCCAACTTTGGGCCGGGCGGCGTGCTCACTTACGTTCGTTCTTCTTCCGCCGGGCCAGCTTCCAGGTGCATTTGATGACGGAACAGAGCTCATTGATGACGGGCAGACGTTTGAAAAGCGTGCTGCTGGCATCCTCTTCCGAAAAGGGGGCAAGGTAGGGCGAGGGTTTGGCCGGCGGCAGCGAAGGGCTCGCCGCGGGCAGCGCACCGCGAAAGGCAGGCGCTTCCGGGCCCTCTTCGGGAGGAAGGGCGGACTGCCTGCCAGGGGCGTCCGCGGCGGGGGGATCTTTGCGGGAAAGCGGCTGGGGAGGCGTTTCCAGCGGCGCTTCGAAGGGAGCCGCTACGGGCTGTTCGGAAAGGGGGCCGTCCGCACTGGCGGCCGCGGCCTCATTTTCGCGCGCACGGGCGCGCATCTCGCGGGCGATGAGCCGCTGGCGCTCCTGCGCGTTCTGTTTTTGCCGCTCGATCTGCTGTTTTTGCAGATCCTCCATGCGGCAGCGGATGGCCTGGGTCAGGTCGCCGGCCTGCTGGCCCAGTTCGCCGTCCAGATGTTGCTGGAGCTGATCGAACATGGCCTGCGGCTGGCCGGAGGCCATGCAGATCTGGGCCACGCGCGTACCGACCAGCTGCGGCGGCGTCAGGTCGATGCCCGCCGCCAGCGCACGGGCCGCGTCGGCATAGCGGTTTTCCCGCATGAGGCGCTGGGCGGCGGTGAGGAAGGGGCTCCTGGCCTGCGGGTCTTCCCGCAGCAGGCGGATGAAGACCGTACGCGCGTTGTGCCAGCGTTTGGCCAGGGCAAAGGTGAGGGCCGCCTGCTCGAGGCAGCGGCGGCAGCGTACCAGATCGCCCTTGCCCCGCCAGGCCACGGCCATGCCGAGGAGGGCCTCGCCGCGGATCTGCGCGCCCTGCAGGCTGCGCTGGAAGGCGCTGAGAGCCGAGTTCCAGCGTTTTTCCTCCAGACAGCGCATGCCGACATAAAAATAGTCGTCCGGCGTGCGTACCGGCTTGAGCAGGACGCCGTAGGTGGAAAGGGCGTCATCAAAGGCCTGCTGATCGGCGTTTTCCTTGCCTCTGTCCAGCTGGGCCATGCGCCGGTCATAGGCCATGAGCGCTTCCAGGTTCTTGCGCAGGGCGTCCACGGAGAAGGGGCGGCCCATGAGGGCGCTGGCGCCGCAGCCCAGGGCGCGGAGCTGGGCCTCCTCGTCATCGTTGGGCAAAAGCAGCAGGATGGGCATGCCCAGCAGACGGGGATGCAGGCGCAGCAGGGCGCAGAACTGTTCGCCGTCGATATCGTCCAGCTTGTGCTGGCAGACGATGATGTCGGGTTCGAGCTTGGGTTTGTCCGGCTCCAGTCCGGCCATGATGCGCGCGGCGTCAAGGCCGGACGTCATGGTGCGGATGTGGGTCGCCCCCGCATCGCGCAGGGCTCGCTTGTCCACCGCGGCAGCCTGTTCGCTCTTGCACAACAGGAGGACGGAAGGCTGTCTGGTCGGTACGCTCATGGATGCCTCATTACAGAAAAAAGGAGCGACACGATGCCGCTCCCCACAAGTATACGAGGGGAAGGGGAGGACTGCAAGTGCGCCGGATGACGGCACATTGGATGACGACGGGGAGCGTTAGCGGCTGAAGGGGATGATGCGGGCCATACGGCCGGCGCCGTCGTGGACGGCGGGCGGCTGCGGCAGGGCATGGCGCTGTCCGCAATAGGGACAGCTGAGGGCGTGGTCCGTTTTTTCAAGCCGGATGAGCGCGCCGACCGTATCGTAGCATTGCGGGCAGAACGGCCCCTGCCGGACGCCGGGCGTCTGCAGCCAGTAAAAGCCGTTCTCCCGGCAGAGGTTCTTGGAAAGATAGAGGATGTCCTCAAAGGTGCGGATCTGCACCTTGAGGCGTTCCATCTCGTCGCGCAGAGCGATGCAGCGCGATTGCAGCTCCATGAGCAGATGCCGCGCCTTTTCCGGCTGACCGGCGGCGAAGAGGTCGTTTATTTCCTTGAAGCGGCGATAATCCAGCATGATCTTCCCATCCGTTAAGCTCCCTATCGGAGGGGAAAAACAAAGCTTTAGGCCGGGGGGGCGGGCCTACATCTTGCGGGAGGTGACGGGATCGAGCGCCCGCAGCAGATCCCGGTAGCGGCGTTCCACGTCCGGGTCGGCGTTCGGCAGTTCGTGGCCGCGCAGCAGCATGCCGGTCAGGGTGTCCGCCCTGCGGCGGGCCTCCGCCTGGCGGGCCATGTCCGAGGCGGCGTCGGGTCGCTGGGGGACGGCGTCCCGCGAAGCGGCGGGCACGTCGTCCTGTCCGACCGTCTTGTCCCGGCCCAGCAGGGAATGTCTGACGAAAATGGGCGCCTGGGCCCGCAGGGCAAGCGCCACGGCATCCGACGGGCGGCAGTCCAGACGGATGGCCTTGTCCGCCAGCCGGAGATTGAGGGCGGCATGATAGACGCCGTCGCGCATGTCGCAGATCTCCACGCCGCCGAGGCGGGCCCCCAGCGCCTTGAGGCACATGAGCAGCAGGTCATGGGTCAGGGGGCGGGGGAGCTGCTCGCCGTTGAGCATGAGGGAGATGGACAGGGCTTCCATCGCCCCCACAAGGATGGAGAGCCTGGCCTCGCCGTCCACCTGCCGCAGATGGACGACAGGCGTCTTGCTGGCGGCGTCAAGCCCCAGACCGGTAACGCGCATCTCTAGCATGGCCGTTCCTCGCTGACGGCTCCCACCAGGCTGTGCCGGTGGGCGTGTTCGATGCGGACGCGCACCATGCGTCCCAGATGATCGCCCGCAGGCAGCGGGACGTGCACAAGGGCCCCGTAGGCATCGCGTCCCTGCCAGCTTTCGCCGCTGCCAGCCGCGGCGTCACGCGGGCTGCGGCCTTCCAGCAGGACGTCGGCTTCCTGCCCCACGCGCGCCGCGAGCCAGTGGTTGCCGAGCTCGTCCTGCAGGGCCTGGAGGCGCAGCAGCCTGTCCTGCTGCACGTCCGGGGCGATCTTGTCCAGAAAGCGGCTGGCGCGCGTGCCGGGGCGGTCGGAATAGCAGAAGGAAAAGCTGGCCATGAAATCGCAGGCCCGCATCATGTGCAGCGTGTCCTGAAAATCTTCCTCGCTCTCGCCGGGAAAACCGACGATGAGATCCGTGGATAGGGCGATGTCCGGGCGGGCGCGGCGCAGCTCCTCCACCAGCCGGAGAAAGCGGGCGGCATCGTATTTGCGGCCCATGCGGGCGAGCACTCTGTCCGAACCGGCTTGCAACGGCAGGTGCAGGCGGGGGGAGAGGTGGCGCAGTTCGCCGAAGGCCGCCACGTCCTCAGGGCCCATGTCCTTGGGGTGCGGCGTCACGTAGTGCAGGCGCGCCAGACCAGGCAGGGCGTCCACCTGATCCAGCAGGGCCCGGAAGCTCGTGCCGTCGCCGCTCTTGTCCTGCCCGAAGGCGTTGACGTTCTGCCCCAGCAGGGTGATGTCGGCGGCCCCGGAGGCCAGCAGGGCGCGGCAGTCCTCAAGGATGGCCGCCGTGGCGCGGGACTTCTGCCGTCCCCGCGTATAGGGGACGATGCAGTACGCGCAAAAGTTGTCGCAGCCCTGCATGATGTTGACATGGCCCGCCGCGGCACGCGGCAGCGGGGCCCCCGGCTCGCGCTCCTCGTAGTGGCTGGTGAAGTCCAGCAGGGAGAGCCGCAGGGCGGGGTCGTCCAGCAGGCGTTCGATGGCCGCGGGCGCGCCGCTGATGCCGTCGCTGCCGGCCACGAGGCGCACCTGCCGCTGCCGGAAGAGGGCATCGCCGAGCTGCTGGGCCACACAGCCCGCCACGCCCACCAGCACCCGCGGCGAGTTGCCGGTGGCCTGGCGGATGCGCCCCAGGGTGCTCATGACCTTGAGTTCCGGTTTTTCCCGGACGGAGCAGGTATTGACCATCACCACCTGCGCCTCTTCCAGCGGGGCGGGCGCAAAGCCGCGCGCCTCCAGCGCACGCCCCAGCCACTGGGAGTCGTGCACGTTCATCTGACAGCCGAAGGTGATGATGTGATAGGTACGTTCTTTCATGCCCGCTTACTGCTCCAGCCCGGAAGAACGGTTGCCGCCGAAAAAGCCCGGCCCTTCGCCTTCCTCCATCTCAAGATAGGAGATGCGCTCTTCCAGCCATTCCAGCAGGACGCGCGCCGTATCGTAATTCAGCAGGACGCGCGAATGGATCTGGCGGGTGATGCGCTGCACTTCCATATCCGCGTCGGAGAGCATCTCCGGCCCCACGGAACCGTCCGGGGCCACAAGGCACTCGGTGGTCTCCGGCAGGGCGTTGCTCTCGTGATAAAAATTCAGTTCCAGTTCACCCTGATGATTGATGCCGCCCCAGACGCCATGCGCGGTCTGCAGCCGCGCTTCAGGATTCATCTTGTAGGTATAGCGGATTTTTTCGGGATGATCGTTGCTCATGGGATCTCCTTGGCTGGTGGAACGGATAAATGGTAAAGAAGAGCTCACGTGAAGTAAAGCCGCCGCTGCGCTTTTCCCTTGACGCTGGGCCCGCGGTGAATACAATATCCCGGAAAAAGCATCGTCAACCATAAGGAGCCGCCGTGAGCGAAGCCGTCATCAAGGAACACAGCATTACCCCGTATTTCGATATGGAAGGGTTCATGACCCTCAGCCAGGAGACCCGGCTCGGCGGCGCCGTGCTGGAGCGCCTTGTGAAGCTCTGGGGCGAGTGGATGAAGGAGCTGCGGGTGGTGGAAGTGACGACCGGCAAGATCTCCTATCTGGTCGTCTGGCTGCCGGAAAGCATCGAGCAGGCCGTGGACGCCACCTGGGAGAAGTCGCCTTCCGAAGGCTGGCAGGACAATAACCTGGCCCAGTTCCTCTGCATGGCCGCCGTGCAGCAGCTCCTGCCGCAGGTGGAGGACGCCGGCTGTGCGCCCGCCCCGCGTCCCACGGAGGCGCTGCGTGAAGCGCTGGCCGGGCTGGGGCTGGAGTACAAGGAAGGGCAGCCCACGCTCAACCGCCGGTTCGCGCTGGTGACCCACTATCCCTTCAAGGGCGGCTGCGAGATCTGCCACCTGCAGGACAATTGTCCCAAGGGGCAGGGCCAGGCCGAGAGCATGAGCATCGTTCTGCCGGGACACGAGCCGGGCAAAAGCTAAACATGGCGTGACGGCTGTCCCGCCTGCCGCGAGGCCCTCCGCAAGGCTCCGCCGGACGGACGGGACAGACGCCGGAGCGCGGCGGAGATACGTCGTGCATGGCGGCAGGGCCGATGGCCGCGCCGGACGGGACGGCAGGGGCGGGGCGGATCAGCGCCCTTCCATGACGAGGGTACGCGTCCCCCCTTCCGGGGTGCGGACGACCACTTCAACGGTGCGGCTGTTGCGGGTGACGGATTTGACGAGGCAGGTGGTCGTCTGATCGGTGGTATAATCGCGGACGTCCACGTTTTCGCCTTCAACAGGCAGGGCATCGGGAATGATCTCCACCAGTTCCGTCGAATCGGCGTCAAAGCCGTCCCAGGCCGCCGCGGGCTGGGCTGCCAACAAGCAATATGCGGGCACAAGGGCCCCGATGAGCAGGTGTTTCATGGCCGCTTCTGTAAATCGAAAATGCCGTCTTGGCAACTGCCGGCAGGGAGGCGCGGCATGAGCGGCCTTGCCGACGGGCGCGGCCGCGTGGTGCGCTACCTGCGCCTTTCCGTCACGGACCGCTGCAATTTCCGCTGCCTGTACTGCCACAGCAACGCCCGGCACAGCTTCATCCCGCACCCGCACATCCTGCGCTATGAGGAAATGGCGCGCATGGTGGGCGTCATGTACGGTCTGGGCGTGCGCAAGGTCCGCCTTACCGGCGGGGAACCCTTTGCCCGCAAGGGCTGTGGGGATTTCCTCGTCATGCTGCGGCGGCGCTTCCCGGACATAGACCTGCGGGTGACCTCCAACGGGAGCCTGCTTGCGCAGAATCTGGAGTCCCTGCGCGCCGCACGGGTCAGCGCCGTCAATCTCTCGCTGGACAGCTTCGACCGGCAGACCTTTGCCCGGGTGACCGGACGGGATACGCTGCCCGTGGTGCTGGATGCGCTGGATTCCCTGCTGGCGGCAGGCATCGGCGTCAAGATCAATGCCGTGGGCCTGCGGACCATCAATGACGGGCAGATGGCGGACTTTGTCCATGCCGCGCGCACGCTGCCCGTCGATGTGCGCTTCATCGAATTCATGCCCATGGGCGGGGACACCCTCTGGAGCGAGGAATATTTCTGGCCAGCGGAGGCCATGCTGGCGGCGGCGCGGACCTGTACGGAACTTGCGCCGAGCGAGAGCGAAGCGGAGAGCGCCGGCCCGGCCCGCATGTTCTCTCTGCCGGGGGGCAAGGGGCGGCTGGGGTTCATCACGCCGCTGAGCAATCATTTCTGCCACGCCTGCAACCGTCTGCGGCTGACCAGTGACGGCCGCCTGCGGACCTGTCTGTTCGCCGACCGGGAATATGCCCTGCGGCCGGCCCTGCGCCATCCCCGCCTGGGGGATGCGGATCTGGCGCGCATGGTGCAGGCCGCCTGCCGCCATAAGCCGCTGGGCGTGGACATCCTGCGCGCGCGGCAGGGCGCCGCGGTGGCCCTCAAGAGCATGCAGGGCATCGGCGGGTAAGCGGCGGCATCGCGGGGTTTTGCTTTTCGGGCCTGTTAACACAAATTTTACATATTATTTCAATAGACAAGGTAATTCATTCATATAAGCTCCGCTTACCCTCAGGGGGTGGCTGCCTCGTCCTCGGTATCCTCCCTTGATAAAAGCGCGCTGGGGAAGGGATGGGGGGCTTGGGGGGAAGGGAAACCCGCTCCCGCGCTGGCGGAGGGGTTTCCCTTCCCCCCAAACAGGCAGTAAATAGTGTTAACAGGCCCTAGTGGGGGAAGGGTGCCCCATCGCATTGCCGTCGATGCCTGTAAGGCTCCTGCTTCGTCTACCAGATGCGGCCTGCGGCCGCCTTTCGGTCGCCGTAGGCGCGGGAGGGACCAGCCTTTTCGCAGCGAAGCGAGAAAAGACGAGCCTGTCATCCTTCCCTCAAGTCCTTGCTCCTTCCTCAGCGCGCTTTTGTTTGGGGAAAGATTTGCCCAGCACTCGTTTTTTCTCTCAGCTCTACCTGTGGCAGATAGAGTGAAAATGGAATTTGGTACGCTGGCAAACGGGCTCGCGTCGTCGCAAAGGAGAGGAATATGATCGCCTATCTGGAAGGATTGCAGGCCGAGGTCTGGGGCAGTTGCTGTCTGCTGGTGACCAAGGGCGGGGTGGGCTATGAGGTGGCCCTGCCGTCGCACACGCTGTCGGCCCTGCCTGGGCGCGGCGAGCCTCTGGCGCTCTACACCTCGCTGGTGGTGCGTGAAGACGCGCAGGAGCTGTACGGCTTCGCCACCTTTGAGGAGCGGCAGACTTTTGAGGTGCTGCTGTCCATCTCCAAGGTGGGCGCGCGCACGGCGCTGGCCATCCTGTCCATTTTCCGGCCCGACGATCTGCGCCGCATCGTGCTTGAGGATGATGTCCAGGCCCTGACGCGGGTGTCCGGCATCGGCAAGAAGACGGCGGAGCATGTTTTCCTTGAGCTGAAATACAAGCTCAAGGTGGAGGACGCGCCGCAGGCGGCCGTGCTTTCCGGCGGCGTCCGGCCGGGCTCCGTCTTCCGCGACGTACTGGACGGGCTGGGCAATCTTGGCTATGGCGAAGAGGAGTGCGCGGCGCTGGTCAGGGATATCCTGCATGCGGAGCCCGACCTTGACGTGTCCGGCGCGCTGCGCGCCGCGCTCAAGGCGCTGGCGCGGGGGAAGGCATAGCGCGCTTTGTCCCTGAAAAAGGCAAGACGCGAGGCGCACCACAGCGTCGGCCGCCTTTCGGTCGCCGCCAGCGCTGGAGGGGTTCCCCTTCCCCCCACTCCCCCATCCCTTCCCCAGCGTGCTTTCACCGGGGGAAGAGTCTGGCAAATTGTAAAATTTGTATTCATATGCCCTGGACCCAAGGCTCGGACAGTCTGGCACAGCGTGCAGGCAGGCAATGTCCGTCATAATTGAGAGAGTAGTGTAGCGATATGCCGATGGCACAGGATTTTTTTCATCTTCCCGACGAGGCGGGCATTTCCGAGGCGAGCGCGCTGGAAGAGAGCGTCCGTCCGCGTTCGCTGGCGGACTTCATCGGTCAGGACGAGCTGCGCGCCAATCTGCGCGTCTATCTGGACGCCGCCCGGGAACGGGGCAAGGCGCTTGACCATACCATCTTTTTCGGGAATCCCGGCCTCGGCAAGACGACGCTGGCCCAGATCATGGCCTCGGAACTGGGCGTCAATCTGGTTTGCACCTCCGGGCCGGTGCTGGAGCGCAGCGGCGATCTGGCGGCCATCCTGACCAACCTCTCGCGCAACGACATCCTGTTCGTCGACGAGATCCACCGCATGCCCATCGCCGTGGAGGAAGTCCTGTATCCGGCTATGGAGGATTTCAAGCTGGATCTCGTCATCGGGCAGGGCCCGGCCGCCCGTACCGTCAAGATCGACCTGGAGCCCTTTACGCTGGTCGGGGCGACGACGCGGATGGGGCTCATTTCTTCGCCGCTGCGTGACCGTTTCGGCATCGTCGCCCGGCTGGAATACTACACGGCGCAGGATCTCGCCCGCATCGTCACGCGTACGGCCCGCATCCTCGGCGTGGCCATCAGCCCTGACGGAGCGGAGGAGATCGGGCGGCGTTCACGCGGCACGCCCCGCATCGCCAACCGTCTGCTCAGGCGCGTGCGGGATTTTGCGCTCGTGCACGGACACGGGACCATCACCGGCCCGCAGGCCGCCGAGGCCATGCAGCGCATGGATGTAGATCCGCTGGGGCTCGATCAGATGGACAGACGCCTGCTGGAAGTGATCATCCATCATTATGACGGCGGCCCGGTAGGCATCAAGACGCTGGCCGTCGCCTGCTCGGAAGAGGTGCGGACCATCGAGGACATCTACGAGCCCTACCTCATCCAGTGCGGTTTCCTCAAGCGCAGCCCGCGCGGGCGCATCGCTACGGCCAAGGCCTACAAGCACCTCGGCCTACTCATGAACTGACGGCACTGCTGGCTGCCTTCCGCAGGGGGGCCTCTGCTTCCAGCGTGCCGGTCCGGCGGCATCATCCGCCGTCATGCGCGACGTTACGCCGCTGCCGCCGTTTTTTTACGCGAAGAGATGCAGCTTTTTTTCGGCCGCTTGCAAAAGCCCTGCCATCGGCGTACGTTGTGGGGATGAAAACGAAAAAGGAAATCGCCAAACGCTACGGGGGCCTGTGCGTGGCCCTGTTCGTCTGCGCCTTGGGAGTGGCACTGATCACCAATGCGCACCTGGGCACATCGCCCATCACCAGTCTGCCGTATGCCCTGACCTTCATGTTGCCGCTCAGTCTGGGGGCCTTCACCTTCCTGAGCAACATCATTTTTCTGGTCATCCAAAAAATGCTCCTGGGCAAGCAGTTCGGCATCGTCCAGATGATGCAGCTGCCGGCAGTGCTGATCTTCGGCATCTTCATCGACTTCTGGATGTGGGCGACCACGCCGCTCATAGCCGATAACTACATCTGGCAAGTCTTCATGTGCGTCGCCGGGTCGGCTGTGCTGGGGCTGGGCATCAGCCTGGAGATCGTCTGCAATGCCACCGTGCTGCCGGGGGAGGGCATGGTCATCGCCATTGCCTACAAGACCCGGAAGATGTTCGCCAATATCAAGATCCTTTTTGACATCTCGCTGGTCATCTCCGCGGCGACGCTTGCGCTCGTGGTCCTTGGGGAGATCGTCGGCCTGCGGGAGGGCACCGTGCTCTCGGCTTTTCTTGTCGGGCAGTTCGTCAAACTGACCAGCGGCTGGGCCCGCCGTCTCAAGCCGTTGTTCTGGACCGCGCGACAGCGAAAGCAGGCCAGTGCGCTGCGCATCCCCCGCTGAGATCAGACGAAAAGGAGGTTGGACGACGAGGAGGCGTCAGAAACCTCCTTTTTAACATGTTGAAATGGCATGGCAAAAAAGAATCATGAAAAAAATCGAAAAAACTTCTTGACCTTTGGCGCGAAAGAGCCCATAAACGCTTCTCGCGCCGGGCGGAAGCGGAAAGCGGACGGCCGGGGCGCGAGTTTGACAAGTACAGAGAGTGCGTCGTGACGACAGGCTGGCGAAAGGTTCGAAAGAATTTTTCGAAAGCTGAAAAAAAAGTTGTTGACAGCGAGGGCGGAAACGAATAGGTTCTCTCCTCGCGACGACAACAACGCGTCGAGTGAAAGAAAAAATCGAAAAGTGGAAAAAAAGTTGTTGACAGGCGGTCGAGCTTTGAGTAGCTTCACGAACCGCGCTGACGAAAACAGCTTCACCGCTTCGATGAAAAAACTTCACGAAAACGAGAAAAAAGTTGTTGACACGGCGCAGAGAAGTGAGTTAAACTCACGAAGCGCTGAGGTGGGTGCCGAAAGCGAATGGTTCATTGACAAGTGAATAGCGAGCGGGAAGGAACTTTGAGATTCTGATTTCCGTGC
>DWYJ01000019.1 GCA_019118745.1 Candidatus Desulfovibrio gallistercoris
GGAACCCCTCCAGCGCCGGCGGAGGGGTTCCCCTTCCCCCCAAATAAACAGCGAATAGTGTTAACAGGCCCTAACGTAAGAAGGCCCTGCCGGAGCAGGGCCTTGCGGGACAGAGAAAGAAGCAGGAAGGCTAGCGGCCCACGATCTCCAGCGCGGCCTGGGCGATCTGGAGCTCTTCGTTGGTGGGGATGACCAGCACCTTGACCCGGCTGTCGGGGGTGGAGATGGTGCGGGCGCCGGGACGGCGGGTGCTGTTTTCGGCAAGGTTGAGACGGATGCCGAATTCTTCCAGCCCCTTGCAGACGGCTTCACGCACGATGTCGTCATTTTCGCCGATGCCGGCGGTGAAGACGATGGAATCCACCTTGCCTTCCAGCAGGAAGAAGTAGCTGCCGAGGGTCTTCTTGATGCTGCGCACCAGCATGTTCAGGGCCAGTTCGGCGCGCTTGTTGCCGTTGTCCACTTCCTTGTGCACGTCGCGCATGTCGGTGAAGCCGCACAGGCCCAGCAGGCCGGACTTCTTGTTCATGAGCGTGTCCATCTCGGCGGGGCTGAGCTTTTTCTTCTCCATGACGAAGGGCACGATGGCCGGGTCGATGGAGCCGCAGCGGGTGCCCATGATGAGGCCTTCCAGAGGGGTGAGGCCCATGCTGGTGTCCAGGCACTTGCCGTCACGCACGCAGCTCATGGAAGAGCCGTTGCCAAGGTGCATGGTGATGGAGCGCAGATCCTTCAGCGGCTTGCCCAGATATTCGGCGGTCTTCTTGGCGATGTACTTGTGGGAGGTGCCGTGGAAGCCGTAGCGGCGGATGTGCAGCTCTTCGTAGAGTTCGTAGGGCAGGCCGTACATGTAGGCTTCCTGCTCCATGCCCATGCCGAATTCGGTGTCGAACACGGCCACGTTGGGCACGCCGGGGAAGAGCTTTTCACAGACTTCGATGCCCATGAGGTTGGCCGGGTTGTGCAGGGGGCCAAGCAGGAAGCAGTCACGGATGATCTTCTTGACGTGATCGTCCACCTTCACCGGGTCGGTGATGGATTCGCCGCCGTGCAGCACGCGATGACCGATGGCGTGGATCTCGCTCTTGTCCTTGATGACGCCCTTTTCCGTATCGGTCAGCAGGGCGATGACCAGTTCCATGGCTTCCACATGGGTGGGGAAGGGAGCTTCCTTGACGATCTTTTCTTCCTGGTCGGTATCAGGAGCGATTTTGTGGGACAGACGGCCCATGTCCTGGCCGATGCGTTCGGCCACGCCGGAGCAGAGGACGGTCTCGGTCTCCATTTCCAGCAGCTGGTATTTGCAGGAAGAGGAACCGGCATTGATCACAAGAACTTTCATGGCAAGACTTCCTTATGGTTGATGCCGCCCGGACGCGGTAGGGAAAACGTCCGGGCGGCGTTGGTGTGCGGGTTCAGGTCTACTTGTGCTTTTCGGCGGCGGCCTGCACGGCGGTGATGGCCACGGTGTTCACGATGTCCGGCACGGTGCAGCCGCGGGAGAGGTCGTTGACCGGCTTGTTGAGGCCCTGGAGCACCGGGCCGATGGCCACGGCTTCGGCGGCGCGCTGCACGGCCTTGTAGGTATTGTTGCCCGTGTTGAGGTCAGGGAAGATGAAGACCGTGGCGCGGCCGGCCACCTTGCTGTCGGGCAGCTTGGTCTTGGCCACCGTGGGGTCGATGGCCGCGTCGTACTGGATGGGACCTTCCAGCAGGAGGTCGGGGGCCATCTCCTTGGCGATGGCCGTGGCTTCCTTGACCTTGTCCACGTCCACGCCCTTGCCGGAGGTGCCGGTGGAGTAGGAGAGCATGGCCACGCGCGGCTCGATGCCGAACACCCGCGCCGTGTGGGCCGAGGCGATGGCGATCTCGGCCAGCTGCTGGGCCGTGGGGTTGGGGTTGACCGCGCAGTCGCCGAAGGCCAGCACGCGGTCCTTGAGGCACATGAGGAAGACCGAGGAGACCACCGAGAAGCCGGGCTTGGTCTTGATGAACTCGAAGGCCGGACGGATGGTGTGGGCGGTGGTGTTGACCGCGCCGGAGACCATGCCGTCGGCGTCGTCCTTCTTGACCATCATGGTGGCGAAGTAGGTGGCGTCGTTCATGATGTCGCGGGCGGTCTCGGGGGTGATGCCCTTGGCCTTGCGCAGCTCGTAATAGGTATTGGCGTAATCGTCGAAGCGCGGCGAGGTGACGGGGTTCTCGATGGTGGCGCCGGAGATGTCCAGATTGAGGTCGCGGGCCTTCTGGTTGATGACGTCCGGGTTGCCCAGCAGGATGATGTCCGCCACGTCACGGCGCAGCAGCACGTCCGTGGCCTGGAGGATGCGCTCTTCCTCGCCTTCGGCCAGCACGATGCGCATTTTTCTGGTCTTGGCGCGCTCGATGAGGTTGAACTCGAACATCATGGGCGTCATGCGCGAGCTGTTGGAGCTGAACTGCAGGCGCTTGCTGATCTCCTTGGAGTTCACGTGGTGGGTGAACAGGCCGAGGACGGTGTTGATCTTGCGGGTGTCCGTGGGTTCGATGTAGCCGGACACTTCGTGCAGGGCCATGACGCTCTGATAGGTGAGCGTATTGGTCATGAGGATGGGCAGGGGGGAATTGGTCCAGCCCTCGATGAGCTCGCAGACCTCGACAGGCGGCTTCATGCCGCCGGTCAAGAGCACGCCGGCGATGTCCGGCTTGGAGGAGGACATGCGGGTGCCGATGGCGGCCAGCAGGATGTCCGTGCGGTCGCCGGGCGTGATGATGAGCTGGTCCTTCTCCACGTACTTGAGGAAATTGTCGATGTGCATGGCCGCGATGAGATAGGAGCCGACCATGGTGTCGAGGCGGTTCTCCCCGTAGAGCACTTCCGCGCCGAGGCTCTTCTTCACGTCATACATGGTGGCCTTGGCGATGGTGGCGTCGTCGGGGATGGCGTAGACCAGGGCGCGGTGGGCCTCGGTGCTGAGCGCGTCGCGGATCTCGTCCAGCTCCATCTGCGAGAGGTGGCCGCGGTTGATGATGGTGGCGATGACCTCCAGGGAGTTCTCGTTCATGGTGGCCATGACGTTCTGGAGGCTCTGGCGCAGGTCGTCGGCCGGATGGTCGCCGTTGACCACCAGCATGACCGGGCAGCCGAGGTTGGAGGCGATCTCCGCGTTGAGCTCGAATTCGTAGACGGCGTCCTTGCCCAGGAAGTCCGTGCCTTCCACGAAGACGAACTCGTGTTCGGCCTGGAGCTTCTTGAACTGCTTCATGATGGTCTCGATGACCAGGTCATGATCGCCGCGGTTGATGACCTTGCGGGCCTCCTCGTGGGTGTAGACGAAGGTCTCCGCATAGTCCTGCCGCAGTTTGAACTGCTCCATCATGAGATGGATGTCCGGGTCGCGGTCGGTCATCTGGGGGGTGTTGATGATGGGCCGGAAAATGGCCACGTCGCGCATACTGAGACTGAGCATGTGCATGATGCCCAGAGCCGCGGCGGTCTTGCCGGACAGGGGGCCTGTGGCGGTGAGATACAGGGCGTTCATGTTTCCTCCGAAGGCGGCAGCGGGGCTGCCATACTCAAAGCCCGGGCTGCGCAAGGAGGGGTACGGCGCAGCCCGCCGTACCCCTGTGGTGAGCGTGAGGCGTTAGCTGTTGCTGCCGGGCAGCGGCAGTTCAGCCATTTGCTTGTACATGGCGAAGCGTTCCATGTAGGACTTGTCGAGCTGTTCCTTCAGCTGCTGGGCCACGTCGGGGGCCTTCTTGTCCAGGGCCGCGAAGCGGGTTTCCCCGGCCAGGAATTCCTGCAGGCCGCCGTTGGGCTCCTTGGTGTAGTCGAGCTGGAAGGGGTTCTTGCCTTCCGCGGCCAGGGCGGGGTTGTAGCGATAGAGGGGCCAGTAGCCGGTCTGCACGGCCAGCTTGGCTTCTTCCATGCTCTTGCCCATGCCCTTGCGCAGGCCCTGGTTGATGCAGGGCGCGTAGGCGATGATGAGCGAGGGGCCCTTGTAGGCTTCGGCCTCGCGGAAGGCCTTGACCACCTGCGCCTTGTCCGCGCCCATGGAGATGGACGCCACATAGACGTAACCGTAGGTCATGGCCATACGGCCCAGATCCTTCTTGCCCATGCGCTTGCCGGAGGCGGCGAACTGGGCGATGGCGCCCAGCGGCGTGGACTTGGAGGCCTGACCGCCGGTGTTGGAATACACTTCGGTGTCGAAGACGAGGACGTTGATGTCGTCGCCGGAGGCCAGCACGTGGTCCAGGCCGCCGTAGCCGATGTCATAGGCCCAGCCGTCGCCGCCGAAGACCCAGACGCTCTTCTTGGTGAAGAGGTCGCCCATGTGCCAGATCTCGTGGGCCAGCGGGCTGCCGAAGTCTTCCAGGTTGGCCAGCACGCGTTCGCCGTATTCGCGCGAGCCTTCGGCGTCGTCCTTGTGGGCCAGCCAGCCCTGCATGGCGTCCTTGAGTTCGGGCGAGATGCTCTCGTCCTTCAGGGATTCCTGCACGAGCATGGCCAGGCGGTTGCGGCGCTGCACATAGGCAAGGCCGATGCCGCAACCGTATTCGGCGGCGTCTTCAAAGAGGCTGTTGCCCCAGGCCGGGCCGAAGCCGTCCTTGTTGGTGGTGTACGGCGTGGTGGGCGAGGAGGCGCCCCAGATGGAGGAGCAGCCCGTGGCGTTGGCGATGAGCATGCGCGCGCCGAAGAGCTGGGTCAGCACCTTGGCGTAGGGCGTTTCGCCGCAGCCGGCGCAAGCGCCGGAGAACTCGTGCAGGGGCTGCTGGAGCTGCGAACCCTTGACGCTGTCGCGCGGCATGAGGTCGTCCTTGATGGCGATATTGTCCTCGGCGAAGGCCAGGTTGATCTTCTGGGCTTCGATCTGGGTCTCCAGCGGCTTCATGACGAGCGCCTTTTCCTTGGCCGGGCAGACGTCGGCGCAGGAGCCGCAGCCGAGGCAGTCCTCGGCGTAGACCTGCATGCGCATCTTGAAGCCCTTGAGCTCCTTGCCCTGGGCGTCCTTCACCTCGAAGGTCGCGGGCGCGCCTTCCAGTTCGTCGTCGCTGGCGATGACCGGACGGATGGCGGCATGCGGGCAGACGAAGGAGCACTGGAAGCACTGGATGCAGTTGTTCACCTGCCATTCGGGCACGAGGATGGCCGCGCCGCGCTTTTCGCAGGCGGCGGTGCCCAGCGGCATGAGGCCGGCCGGCTCCATGGCGGAGACGGGCAGCTTGTCGCCGCGCTGGCCGAGGATGGGACGCACCACGTTGCGCAGGTAGTCGTCGTCGCCGCAGTGGCAGACTTCCGCACCTTCGGTGGCATTGGCCCATTCGGCGGGGTATTTGATCTCTTCAAGGGCGTCCATGCCCTTTTCCACGGCGGCGATGTTCATGTTGACGACCTTGTCGCCCTTCATGCCGTAGGTCTTCTTGATGGATTCCTTGAGCAGCTCCACGGCGTGCTCGAAGGGGATCACGTTGGCCAGCTTGAAGAAGGCCGTCTGCATGATCATGTTGATGCGGCCGCCGAGGCCCACTTCCGCGGCCACCTTGACGGCGTCCACGTTGTAGAACTTGAGCTTCTTGCGGGCGATGGTGCGCTTCATGGCGGCGGGCAGGTGCTTTTCCATGTCGGCCAGCGACCAGTTGGAGTTCAGCACGAAGGTGCCGCCTTCCTTGGCGCCTTCCAGCACGTCGTACTGGGTGACGTAGGAGGACTTGTGGCAGGCGATGTAGTCCGCCTGGGTGATGAGGTAGGAGGACTGGATGGGCGCCTTGCCGAAGCGCAGGTGGGACACGGTGAGGCCGCCGGACTTCTTGGAGTCGTAGGCGAAATAGGCCTGGGCGTACATGTCCGTATTGTCGCCGATGATCTTCACGGCCTGCTTGTTGGCGCCCACGGTGCCGTCGGAGCCGAGGCCGAAGAACTTGCACTGCACGGTGCCGGCGGGCACGGTGTCGATCTCCTCGTCCACGTCAAGGGAGAGGTTGGTCACGTCGTCGCGGATGCCCACGGTGAAGTGGTTCTTGGGGCCCACGGCCAGCATGTTGTCGAACACGGCCTTGGCCATGCCGGGCGTGAAGTCCTTGGAGCCGAGGCCGTAGCGGCCGGCGATGAGGGTCGGGGCCTCGCCCTTTTCCATGAAGGCGGTGCACACGTCCTGATAGAGCGGATCGCCGAGGGAACCGGGCTCCTTGGTGCGGTCGAGCACGGTGATGGTGCTCGCGGTGGCCGGGATGGCCTGCATGAGGTGGGCGGCGGAGAAGGGACGGAACAGGCGCACCTTCACGAGGCCCACGCGCTGGCCGCGCTGGTTCAGGTAGTTCACCGTTTCTTCGATGACTTCACAGGAGGAACCCATGCAGATGATCACGCGGTCGGCTTCGGGGTCGCCCACGTAGTCGAAGAGCTTGTATTTACGGCCGGTGATGGAGGCCACCTTCTGCATGTTCTCCAGCACGATGGACGGCACCATGTCGTAATACAGGTTGCTGGCCTCGCGGTTCTGGAAGTAGATGTCGGGGTTCTGGGCGGTGCCGCGGATGTGCGGGTGTTCGGGGTTCATGGCGTTGTTGCGGAACTCCTCCACCTTGTCCCAGCTCACCAGACCGCGGATGTCCTCATAGTCGATGAGTTCGATCTTCTGCACTTCGTGCGAGGTGCGGAAACCGTCGAAGAAGTGGCAGAAGGGCAGGCTCGCGTCGATGGCGGACAGATGGGCCACCAGCGCGAGGTCCATGCATTCCTGCACCGAGGAGGAGCAGAGGAAGGCAAAGCCCGTCTGACGGGCGCTCATCACGTCCTGATGGTCGCCGAAGATGGACAGGGCGTGCGAGGCCAGGGCGCGGGCCGACACGTGGAAGACGCCGGGCAGCAGTTCGCCGGCGATCTTGTACATGTTGGGAATCATGAGCAGGAGGCCCTGCGAGGCCGTGAAGGTGCTGGTCAGCGCCCCGCCGGAAAGCATGCCGTGCACGGCGCCGGCAGCGCCGGCTTCGGACTGCATCTCACGGACGAGCACTTTCTGCCCCATGAGGTTGAGAGCGCCGCGGGCGGCCATCTCGTCCACCACTTCGCCCATGACGGACGAGGGCGTGATGGGGTAGATGGCGGCCGTGTCGGACAGGGCGTAGGCAATATGCGCTGTGGCGTTATTGCCATCCATGGTTTTCATCTTCGCCATTATGATCCTCCTTGCGCCCGAAGGCGCTCTGTTTGGCAAAAGCAGGCCAGAGGCATGGCGGCCCGCTCTCCGGCAGGATGCGGCGGAACGGGCGAAAATGCGCTGCTGGCGTGGTCAGGCTGTCGCCTCCCGCTGCCGCATGGCGGCGGGAAGCATGTCATCGGGGATGTTTCCCCGGCGTGTCCAGAGCCTAGCAAGAAATTGATTGATTGAACAGTCTATTTTGGCACATTTCCAGAAAACTTTCTGCGCTCTTCACAGAAAATCAGTGAAATCAGCGTGTTGCCATTTTGGGGCAGCGCCTGTTCCGGCGCGGTGAGGGGAGCTGCCCGGCTGCGGCATAGCTGATTTACTGTCCTGCCTCACCCTAGCCTGTCTTGACCAGGGGTGCAAGCTCCGCGGGACATTGGCCGGGTCTCGAATGATGGCCGCCGCACGGCGGATGCAGGCTGCGGCAAGGGGAGCCCAGGGCAGGGAGCCGCCGTCCTCGCACGGGGCAAAAAAACAGGGGGACGCCGTGCGTCCCCCTGTCGTCTGCGCTTATGGATCGTGCGCGCCCTGGAGCATTTTCAGTACGGCCTGACGTTTCGCGGAAAAAACGCGGTTTTTCCGTGAAACGTCAGGCCGGGCGGCGCTGTGCTGCCGCCTCGCGTTTTTCCTTTTTCAAAAACAAAATGCTCTAGTCGAGCCCGATCTTCTTGCCGATCTTCTTGCCGACCTTTTTGGCCTTGTCGAGAAAGCTCTCCTCGCCGAGGGACTCGAATTCCCGCAGCAGTTCTTCCTGCCGTTCGGAGAGCTTGGTGGGCGTCAGCACCTTGACCACCACCAGCAGGTCGCCCCGCTGGCTGCGGCCGGGATAGGGCATGCCCTCGCCCTTGAGGCGCAGGGGCGTGCCGCTCTGGATGCCCTTGGGGATCTCCAGCGGCAGGGGGCCGTTGAGGCCCGGCACTTCGACGCGGTGGCCCAGCGCGGCCTGCACGAAGCTGATGGAGCACTCGTAGATGAGGTCCTGGCCCTGACGGTCATAATGCTTGCTGGGGGCCACATGCAGCACCACATAGAGGTCGCCGGGCGGGCCGCCGTGCACGCCGGCTTCCCCTTCGCCGCGGACGCGCAGGCGCGTGCCGGTGTCCACCCCGGCCGGGATGCGCACCACGATCTCCCGCACGTTCTCCACCACGCCGTCCCCCTTGCAGCGGGGGCAGGGGATGGCGATGACCTGCCCCGTGCCATGACAGGCCGGGCAGGGCATGGCCAGCTGGAAGAAGCCTTGCGTGCGGCGCACCTGTCCCGTGCCGTTGCACTGGCGGCAGGTCTCCGGCTTGGTGCCGGGGGCCGCGCCGCTGCCCTGACATTCGGGGCATTGATCGTGGCGGGGCAGCTTGAGCGGGATCTCCGCGCCGGTGGCCGCCTGCTCGAAGCTGATCTCCAGATTGTAGCGCAGGTCGGCGCCGGCCATAGGCCGGGGGCCGCTGCGGCCCGTGCCGCCGCCAAAGCCGAACAGGTCGCCGAAAATGTCGCTGAAGTGAGCGAAGATGTCGTCCGTGCTGCCGAAACCGCCCGCGCCTCCCTGGAGGCCGGCATGCCCGAAGCGGTCATAGCGGGCGCGCTTGTCGGCATCGCGCAGCACGTCGTAGGCTTCCGCGGCTTCCTTGAACTTACGTTCGGCTTCGGCATCCCCCGGGTTGCGGTCCGGGTGATACTGCATGGCAAGCTTGCGGTAGGCCTTTTTTATCTCGTCTTCCGAAGCGTCGCGGGCCACGCCCAGCACTTCGTAATAATCGCGTTGCGCCATGACTAGCCTTTGCTGTTGGGAGCCTCTTGACCTTCAGGCAGCGGCGTATACAGGCTCATGTCTTCAGGCATGACCTTGCCGGCGGCGATCTCGCGCAGGGCGGTCACCACTTCCTTGTTGCGGCTGTCCACCAGCGCCTCGTAGCCTTCGCGGTACTGGCGCACGCGCTTGATGGCCATCTGCACCAGCAGAAAACGGTTGTCCACGCGTTCCTGACAATCTTCCACAGTAATACGGGCCATGCGTCCTCCTTCTGGGTTGGCGCGGGGCTGTCGCAGGACGGCTCCGGCAGGGCCTCACCCGCCTTGCCGGGCGTTTCCCGTCCGGGGCAGGGACGAAAAGAGCCGTGCCCGGGAACGGACGCGGCGGCAAGGCTCAAATTTGTTGTAACGCACAATCTTATGTGTCTCCCCCTTTTCTGTCAAGGGAAGATGGCCCGCCGCCGGCATCCCGCGCCTCTCCCCTTGACGAGGGGCGCGGCTTCGTGCGACATGCCGCCCTGCGGGAACCGCCCGCAGCAAGGGGAACCATGCGCGAAAAACGATCCTATGCCCAGGAGGTCTGCGTCAAGGGCGCAGGCAAGGCCATGCAACAGGCGGGCATGCTCTGGCCGGGCTGCCGGGTGGGGGTGGCCGTCTCCGGCGGGGTGGACAGCTTCGTGCTGCTGAAGAGCCTGCACATCCGTCAGGGCATCGTCCCCTTCCGCTTCGAGCTCATGGCCATTCATCTCAATCCGGGCTTCGATCCGCAAAGCCATGCGGCCCTCCTGCCCTGGCTCGCGCGGCACGGCATCGCCTCCCATCTGGAAGTGACGGACTACGGCCCGCATGCCCACTCGGAGGAGAATCAGCGTCGTTCCCCCTGTTTCCGCTGCGCCTGGCTCCGGCGCAAACGTCTTTTCGAGCTCTGCTCCCGCTACCGCCTGACCCATCTGGCGCTGGGCCACAATGCCGACGACCTGGTGGAGACCTTCTTCCTCAATCTCTGCCGCAACGGCCGCGTGGACGGCATGAGCATGAACGAACCCTTTTTCGGCGGCAAGCTGCGGCTCATCCGTCCGCTCCTGCTGGTGGAAAAGAAATACATCCGCAAGGCCGCCCAACAGTGGGAACTGCCCATCTGGGCCAACGTCTGCCCCTCGGCCGGACACTCGGCCCGCAGCGACATGAGCTCCACGCTGGAACATCTCTACGCCGTGGCCAAGGATTCGCGCCGCTGCATCGGCAATGCCCTCACCCGCTGGCAGCTGGACAAGCACCGCGACAACGCCCTGACGTGCGAAGCGGCGCAGGCCGCGCCCGGCGGCGACTGCGGCGGCGTGCGTTGACAGCGGCCCGCATGGCGGCTTAGAAGCAGAAGGTATGCTCCTCGGCAAGTATCATATCGTCATCTTCCGCGAGGGACGCAGCGGCAGCCGCAATGTCCGGCTGCGGGGCTGGTTCGGCTTCGTCTCCTGCATCATCGTGCTGGCGCTGGTGGCCTGCAACGTGTGGTTGTGGCGGGAATGGCTGCAGAACCGCCACCTTGAGGAATCCCTCGTCAATACCGAACGGCGGCTGGAAGACCAGCGCCGCCAGCTCTCCCTGCTCGGCGGCAAGCTGAGCGAGGTCACGCAGGACCTGCAACGGGTGCGCAATTTCGACAGCAAGCTGCGCATCATGATGAATATGGAGCAGGACCCCGCCGAAGTGGGGGACGATCAGGTGGGCAGCTTCGCCCATTCCTACCTGCCCATGCACCGGCAGGAACTGGCGGCCCGCAAGATGCAGGATTTCCTGGACTCCCTGTCCGACTCCGTCCGGCTGGAAGAGGTGCGTCAGCAGGATCTGCTCCACGCCCTGCGCGACAACCGCGACGCCCTTTCCACCATGCCGACCATCTGGCCGGTAGTGGGCTTCGTCACCTCCGGTTTCGGCGCGCGTTCCGCGCCCTTCGGCGGCGGACGGCGGCAGTTCCACAAGGGGCTCGACATCTCCAACCGCACGGGCACGCCCATCATGGCCACCGCGCAGGGCACCGTGCTCAAGGCCGGGCATGACGGGGCCTACGGCCTCAGCGTGGAGATCAACCACGGCGGCGGCATCGTCACCAAGTACGCCCACATGCAGCGCTTCGTCGTGCAGCCCGGCCAGTACGTCAAGCGCGGCGAGGTCATCGGCTATATCGGCATGACCGGCCGCACCACCGGCCCGCACCTGCATTACGAGGTCATCCTCAACGGCGTGCCGGTCAATCCCATGCGCTATATCCTCGAATAGGAGAGCCGCGTTGCGTGCTCCGGCGCTGTGCGCTATACTGATCCCGGCCCGCACTCTCGCGGGCCGGAACTTTATTTTCGGAGGTGCAGTATGGCTGCCAAGGCGGGGGACTTCTCCCTGATCCTCAAACTGCTGGCCGGCATCGTCATCGGTGCGCTCGTCGGTACGTACATCGGCAACAATGCCGGCAGTTCGCTCAACCATGTCATGGATGTGGTCGTGTCGTTGCGGCATATCTTCGGACAGATCATCTTCTTCCTCGTGCCGCTGGTCATCGTCGGCTTCATCACGCCCGCCATCGTGCGCCTGGGCCAGAACGCCAGCAAGATCCTCTTCACCGCCGTGGCGCTGGCCTATGCCTCGTCCCTGGGGGCGGCGCTCTTCTCCACCATCTCCGGTTACGCCATCATCCCCCATCTTTCCGTGGCCAAGGAGACGGAGACCCTGCGCAAGCTGCCGGAGATGGTCTTCCGTCTGGACATCCCGCCGCTGTTCAGCGTCATGAGCGCGCTGGTGCTGGCGCTGCTCTTCGGCGTGGCCATCGCCTGGACCAAGTCCGAGACCCTGAGCCGCCTCTTCAGCGAACTGGAACGCGTCATGAGCGCGCTGGTGGTGCGCATCATGATCCCCATCCTGCCCTTCTTCGTGGGCCTCTCCTTCCTCGGCCTCGCCTATGAAGGCTCCCTCAGCCTGCACCTGCCGGTCTTCGTCTCCATGGTGCTCATCGTCATCGTGGGGCACTTCATCTGGCTGGCCCTGCTCTACGGCATCGGCGGCATCCTCTCCGGCCGCAATCCCTTTGAGGTTTGCCGCCACTACACGCCCGCCTATCTCACCGCCGTGGGCACCATGTCCAGCGCGGCCACCCTGCCCGTGGCCCTGGAATGCGCCCGCAAGTCTCGCGTGCTGAGTCGCAACATGGTGGAATTCATGGTGCCGCTGGGCGCGACCGTGCACCTCTGCGGTTCCGTGCTCACGGAGACCTTCTTCTGCATGACCCTGCATCTCATGCTTTACGGCAGCCTGCCCAGCGTGGGCGTGATGCTGCTGTTCTGCGTGCTGCTGGGTATCTTTGCCGTGGGCGCGCCCGGCGTGCCCGGCGGTACGGTGGTGGCCTCGCTGGGCATCGTGACCGGCGTGCTGGGCTTTGACCAGAACGGCGTGGCCCTGCTCATCGCCATCTTTGCCCTGCAGGACAGCTTCGGCACCGCCTGCAACGTCACCGGCGACGGCGCGCTGACCCTCATGCTGGAAGGCATGTTCAACCGGAACGGCGAGCTCGGCCCGCTGCAAAACGGCACGACGGAGCAGGCATGAGTCTGAGCCCCGAAGACCGCAAGGCCATCATCGGCCTGCTGCACAAGGAAGTGGTGCCCGCCCTGGGCTGCACGGAGCCCATTGCCGTGGCGCTCTGTGCGGCCCGCGCCGCCGAGGCCCTCGGCCGCCATCCCCAGTCGCTCGATGTGGCCGTGAGCGCCAATCTGCTCAAGAACGGCATGGGCGTCATGGTGCCCGGCACCGGAGAGATGGGACTCGCCGTGGCCGCCGCCGCCGGAGCCCTGGGCGGCAAAAGCGCCCTCGGGCTGGAATGCCTGCGCGATCTGGACGCCGCCACCGCTGCCGCCGCCCGCGACATGGCCGCCGGCGAGGCCGTCGTCCTCCATCTGCCGGACAACGAGGACCTGCTCTACTGCCTCGTGACCGCCTCGGCCGATGGCCATACCGCCGCCGCCGAACTGCGCGACAGCCACGACAACATCACTCGCGTCTGGCAGGACGGCGTGCTCGTCAGCGATACCGCGGCCACGCCCGCCCGGCAGGAAGAAGGAACGACCGTCTGGCCCCTGAGCATGGCCCGCATCGACGAGTTCGCCCGTACCGCGCCGCTCGAGGAGATCAGTTTCATCCTGGATGCCGCCCGCATGAACCGTCAGGTGGCCGAGGAGGGCCTGCGCACCCAGTACGGCCTCGGCGTGGGCAAGATGGTGGACGCCCAGATCCGCCGACATGTGCTGGCCGACGACCTGCCCACCTTCGCCGTCAAGCTCACCGCCGCCGCGGCCGACGCCCGCATGGCCGGCGTCATGATGCCGGTCATGAGCAATTCCGGCAGCGGCAACCAGGGCATCACCTGCACCATGCCGGTGGTGGCCTGCGCCATCCGCCAGGGCTGCGACGACGAACAACTGACCCGCGCCCTCATCGTCAGCCATCTGACCTCCATCCACATCAAACACCACCTCGGCCGCCTCTCCGCCCACTGCGGGGCTATGGTGGCCGCCACCGCCGCCGCCTGCGGCATGGCTATGCTCATGGGCGGCGGCCTGCCGGACATGGAACGCACCATCCGCAACATGGTCGGCAACGTGGCCGGCATGATCTGCGACGGCGCCAAAAGCAGCTGCGCCCTCAAGGTCGCCACCGCCGTCAGCGCCGGTATCCAGGCCGTGCTGCTCGCCCTCGACGGCACCGTCGTCCCCGGCAACGAAGGCATCGTGGACGACGACATCGAATCCTGCATCGCCAACCTCGGCCGCCTCGGCTCCACCGGCATGAAGGAAGCCGACAAGGTCATCCTCGATATCATGCTCCACAAGGCATGATGTTTCGTTGTGTCTTGTCTTCTCTTTTCGGGGAGGGGGACCTTTTGTGAACAAAAGGTCCCCCTCCCCGAACCCCTCCCCTCCAAAAAACTTTATTTGTCCAGACGTCGGGCGTCACGGCATGGGAAGGCGTCGCCTGACCGCAAGCCAGCCAAACTCTGTACAAGAGCATAGGCCGGACTGTGCTTTTCGTATCGCCGGGGGACGTGACAGGCGCGCGTCATCGTAAGGCATGATGTTTCGTTATGTCTTGTTTTCTTTTTTCGGGGAGGGGAACCTTTTGT
>DWYJ01000020.1 GCA_019118745.1 Candidatus Desulfovibrio gallistercoris
AGGGGGGACTTTTTGCAAAAAGTCCCCCCTTTCCCCCCGCAGACATCCGGCCTTGCCCGCGCCTCCGCCGTGCAGGCCCGGGCGCCGGGTTTGCATCCTGTTCCTATTCAGGGTAAGGAACAGCAATACGCTTTTCGGAGGTCAGCGCAAGCCATGCATTTGCAAAAAAGGATTCTTGTGACGGGCGGTTCGGGCTTTCTGGGTTCGCATCTTTGCGCGCGTCTGCTGGGTGAGGGGCATGAAGTCCTCTGCGTGGACAACTTTTTTTCCAGCGCCCGCGCCAATGTGGAAGAGCTCATGGATAACCGGCGTTTTGAACTGATACGCCATGACGTGACCTTTCCCTTGTATGTGGAAGTGGACGAGATCTACAATCTGGCCTGCCCCGCTTCGCCCATCCACTACCAGCATGACCCGGTGCAGACCATCAAGACCTGCGTGCACGGGGCCATCAACATGCTGGGCCTGGCCAAGCGCCTGAAGGCCCGCATCTTCCAGGCCTCCACCAGCGAGGTGTACGGCGACCCGGATGTCCATCCCCAGCCGGAGACCTACTGGGGCCATGTGAACCCCAACGGCATCCGCGCCTGCTACGATGAGGGCAAGCGCTGCGCTGAGTCGCTCTTTTTCTCCTACTGGCGGCAGAGCGGCCTCAAGATCAAGGTGGGCCGCATCTTCAATACGTATGGGCCCAAGATGCACCCCAACGACGGGCGGGTGGTCTCCAACTTCATCGTGCAGGCCCTGAAGAATGAGCCCATCACCATTTACGGTGACGGCAGCCAGACGCGTTCCTTCTGCTATGTGGACGACCTCATCGAGTGCATGTGCCGTCTCATGGCCTCGCCGGACGAGGTGACCGGCCCCATCAATATGGGTAACCCCGGAGAGTTCACCATCCGTGAATTGGCCGAGAAGGTGGTGGAGCTCACCGGCAGCGCTTCGAAGATCACCTACGAGCCGCTGCCGGGGGACGATCCCAAACAGCGCCGCCCCGACATCAGCCGGGCCCGCGAGCTGCTGGGCTGGGAACCCAGGATAGCGCTGGAAGACGGGCTGAAAAAGACCATTGCCTACTTTGAAGGGCAGCTCAGGGCCGGACTGGCCTAAGTCATCACACCATGAAAAAGGCGGAATTCTTTCCGCCTTTTTTGCTATGAAAGCCTCTGTTGGGTGTCCCATGCACGGTGCGGCCGCCGCATGGGCCCTCAGGGGCGTTCTGTCTCTGCAGTCGGCCTTGCCGATGGGGAATTTTGTTATTGCTATTTATATCAATATGTTGACGCATTTTATAGCTCCATAAGATAAGTAAAGTTGTTCGTACCCGCTCCGCTGCTTTTGGTGGGGGATCTTCCTCTCCAAGCACGTAGGGAAGAGCGCCAACAAGGCCCCAGGGCACGTTCCACGCGAAACAATTTAAGAAAAAGGAGGAATAGTTATGGGAGATTACGCGACCTATCTGGTGCCGGAGCGCTGTCGCGTCGACGCGCCGGAACGGGAAAAGATGGCGCAGCGCATGGTCGGCTGGCTTCAGGAAAAGGGCTGGATAGTGCGGGAAAAGAGCGACTGCGTGCTGGGCGGGGACGGCAATGGCTGGCGATTCACGCCGGAAGGCATGCGTCACATAGCCGATACTGAGGATGTCGGACGGCTCACCTGCGGTTTCGGGGTGGAGACATACGAGGAAAAGGGCGTTTTCTGCAACTATGAGGGCGGTGTGGAATCCGCGTGCTGCCCCATTTGTGAAGAGGATATCGGGGAAGGCTTTTTTGAGGTCGTGGCAGCGTGGAACACTGACGAGGACTGGACGCGGGCAGTCTGTCCGGCCTGCGGCGAAGCTTCCGCCATAACGGACTGGCAGGTCGAACCAGCCTGGGGCTTCAGTCAGATCGGCTTTGCCTTCTGGGGGCTTAACGCGGAGTTGACGGAGGATTTTGTGGATGAGTTCGCCGCCGAGCTGGGCGAGCCGGTGCGTGTCGTCGAGGTCGCGCTTTAACGGCTTTTGTGGGGATCAGCCCGAAGTGAGGGGGGAGACGTATGGGAGATTACGCCAACTATCTGGTGCCGGAACGCTACCGTATCGACGCGCCCGAGCGGGAGGACATGGAACGGCGCATGATCGGCTGGATGCAGAAAAACGGCTGGCTCAAGCTGGGGAAAGAAAGCGATCATCCCAAGATACTCAGTAAAGGGGGCGGCTGGAGCGTGACCGCCAGAGGCTCTCGTCATATGCATCCACCGGCATACCACAAAGAGAAAGTGGACGGGTACGCCCAATGGATGCGGGCGCAGGGCGAACTCACTGGGCCTGCGGACCGTCCTCAGCTGACGCCCAAAGGTATGGTCAGGGTGTACGGCACGGGCGGGCCGGATGCCGTATCCCGCCCGTTTTCCGTGGAAGCCTGGCTGGAAGAGCAGGGGGTTTTCGGGGGCGTTGCAGTCGAGGTGATCACGGAAGGCAAGGGCCTCTTTCCCTGCGACGGCGGCGAACCAGGTGAAGTGATCTGTCCCCAATGCGGCGCCGACGTCGCCGAGCATTTTATGGAAATGGTGGAGACGTGGTACTCGGCGGAAGGCTATCCGCCCGTTCCCTGCCCCCAATGCGGGGCCGCTTCCGAGATCCGGGACTACAAGATGGACATGCCCTGGGGCTTCAGCCAGATCGCCTTTGCCTTCTGGAATACCGTCGGCGATCTGTCGCAGGAGTTTATGGACGAGTTCGCCGCTGAACTGGGGGAACCCGTCCGCCGCATCTACATCAAGATATAGAGTATTTTTGTCGTGAAAATGCGCTGCCCGGCGGGAGTGCAGGCGACCGCCGTAATGGCGGATAGGCAATGCCTTTGCGCCGTCATCTGCCGGAGCAGGTCTGTCCCCGTCTTGAAGGAGCAACCGTTATGAATAGAGAATACGACAAGGAACAGCTGCGCGAGGCGCTGGACAACTTCCTTCTGGCAGTTCCGGGCCATGAACTTGCTTCAGGGCGGGTCGCCCTGACCTGCACCCTCTATTTCAGGAACGCGCACCTGCCGGAAGTGCAGGAGGCCGTCTGCAAGTGCGCCAAGGAATACATTGCCCTCATCGGCCCGGAGGCAAAAAGTGCCATCAGCGGCTCGCCCGCCCGCTTTCATCTGGCAAAGAACGGCAAGGTCACGCCCCCGAGGGTTTCCACCTTCCGCAATGCGCAGGAAAAGGGGCGACCGACCGCCCTGTACCGCGTGTTTTCCCATGCCTCCGGCGCGGAGTTCGACAGCCTGCCGCCCACGTTCTCGCTGTATATCTATATGCAGCTCAATCAGAAATACGTCTTTAGTCTCCCTATGGAATGCATGACAAGCGTCTTCAGCGCGGTCTTTGCGCCTTCCTTTTTCCTGCTGGACAGGAGTTTTGAGGAGTTCTCGGCCCTTGTGCATAAGTGGTGCGATGCCCTCCGCCCCCACAGCGGCGTCGCCGGCTGGGGGATCAGTACACACTGCAATGAGATGAATTCTCTTACCATGCACGGATCGCCCGCACGGGAGCTGCTGCGCTATCCCGGGCTGGATTATCCGGTCATCCCTTTTTTCCCTGAGGATACGGATACATTTGAAGAAGCCATCGCCAGTACTAACTGGTTGACCATTCTCTGCGACGAACTGGCGGAGCGCATCGGCGGGGAGGCGAGCCTGCGCGCCCTGGGCGAGGGCTACCCCCTCCGCCGCTATGACGGCGGCTACATCATTCAGGCCGGTCCCGAACCGGAATTGGGCGATCGCGACGAGGGCGACTTCCTCCCCCAGTACGGCAAGGTCCACGATCTTCTCCGTCCTCTCTATCCGCCGCTGGAGGAGTTGGAATATCTCACATCGGACGTTTCTGATTATGATCCGCATACCTTCAAAAGAAATGGTGATGTTGACGCAGATGAGATGCTGGAAAACTTTTTTGAAAGCTGGATGGACCGTTACGCTCCCGACAACGTGACCATCCCTCCGCTTTTCCGCGTTCCCGACCCCGAAGAGGACGATGACGAGGACGATGACGAGGACCTGGAAGGCTGCCGTCAGGAACTTGCTGCCGAAGCCGAGCCGCCCCAGCCCCCGCAGGGCGATGAAGAGGCCGTGCGGCGGATCGAAGAGGAATGGCGGCAAAAAGCCGCCGCACAGTTTGAGACGTTCCGCGCCGCGCTTGCCGCCGCGAAACGATGCCGTGAGAGCGACGGCAGGCCGGACTAGCTTCTTGCTCACGGCAGATCTGCGGAAAAGGGGCAGGGCATGAGACGGCATCTGCTTTGTGCCGTACTGGCGCTATGCTGCTGGTGCGGTCCGGCGCAGGCGGCGGACGGAGCGGGACAGCCTCCTGTGACGCGTGAGGCGCAGCGTCTCCTCAAGAAGTGGGGGCTTGCCTACTGTCTTTCTTCCTATGCCCATGCGGGGCGGCTTTCCACGTTGGCCGCAGAGGCGGCCGAAAGCCTGTACGGCAGGGATACGCCCCTGTTTGACGTGCAGGCAGCAAGCCTCCGGGCCTTTTTGGCGGCGCGGGTCAGCGACCGCATGCCCTGCAAGGATGGCGAAAACTGTTCCGCCATCGGCTGCCTGAACGCCGTCGAACATCTGGACATGGTGTCCTTGCTGGACGAACCGGGGACGCCCGCCGCGTTCCGGGAGATCGTCCGTCCGGCGGAAAGCGCGGACGGGCAGGGCGGCGTCTGCCCACGAGAGAAAAGGGCGACCCTGGCCCGTCGAGCCGCACGGGCCCAGCTGAAAAAATTCGCGCTGGCTTCCTGCTTCAGGCTGCACGCGACGAGCGGCAAGGCGGACGCGGCCCGTGGCGTGATGGAGCGGGCGCGGGCGGCCTTTCGCGGCGAACTGGGCCTCCATGTCGCGGACGAACCGTATACGCTGGTGGAAGAGGCTGTTAGGAAGCTGCCTTGCGCGTGGGGCAATGCGGTGCTCTGCTGCCTTGATGCGCTGGAAACGGAGGCCTTCGACGCCCTGATCAGGGCGCAGGACGGTTACGCGCCCGAAGCTTCCGCCGACACGCTGGAGGAGCTGCTCCAGGGCGGGCACTTGTGAACCGGCCTGCCTCCTCTTACGGCCTGTTTGGGGGAAGGGAAACCCCTCCCTTCAAACGCACTATGCTTGCGTTGACGGACTCTGAGCCAGAGCGGACATGACCGCCCGCAGCCAGGCGAAGCCGTGGCGGGCGTCGGGTTCGATATGGCAGCCCTCGCCCCATTCGTTCCAGGCATTGATGAAGACATATTGCAGGGCGGGCGGCAGGATGTGGCGGGTGTAGGCGGCAAGGAAGGCCAGCGAGTCCCGGAAGAGCTCCGGCGAAGCCCCCACGCAGGCTAGCCCGTTGCGGCCGCGGCGCGGGGTGTTGTCCCAGCCGGGGAAGGTGGAGCGCAGCCGCAGATACGGCGGCACGGGCTTGCTGCGCATGAACTGCAGGGTACGGGCATAGTCCATGCGGCGCGGCTGCTCATCCGGGCCGGAGACCTGATTCTCGGGCCGCCAGTCCGGCGCGAATTCCAGCATGCCGTCCAGTCCCCATTGTTCGGGGTGTGAGGCCGCATAGGCTTCCACTCCCAGCAGGAACAGGCCGGGGAAGCCCCGCTTGTGCGCGGCCTCGCGCAGGGCATCGGCATAGATGCGCACGTGCGGCAGACGCTCCGGGGCCCAGAAGAGGAAGAGCGGCTTGCCCTCCACCGTCAGGTGGCGGGGATGCTCGAAATAGGGCAGCAGATCCTCCGCCAGCCGGGCGGCGTGCTCGGCGTCGTAGACCTGCGGCAAAAAGACGGCCTGCCTGCCCTCCCGGTTGTTGTACCAGCTGACATGCGCCCAGCAGAGGCAGAACTCGTTGCGGATCTCCTCGTTGCGGAGGATGAGTTCCAGCGGCTTTTCCAGCAGACGCCTGCCCGCGATGTTGTAGTAGTAATAGCAGAAGCCCGTGACGCCGAACTGATAGGCCAGCGCGTGCTGGCGCACCAGAAAGCTTTCGTCCAGCAGATCGTAGAAGCCGACGGAAGGATGCGGGAACTGCGGCTGTTCATGACCGGCGAAGAGGGGCCGGGCGGCGCGCACGTTGTCCCATTCCGTGAAGCCTTTGCCGTAAATGGCTTCATTTTCCGGGATGATGTGATACTGCGGCAGGTAGAAGGCAATGGCTTTCATTCGGGGCCTCGGAGGGGCTTGTCGTCAGGTCGTGGAGCGGGAAGCGCGGGAAAGGGCGACGAAGCGGGCATAGCAGCGCGCCACGGCCGAATCGGCCCGCATGCCGTCCAGAGCGCTGCCGGTGAGCCGTGGGCGTTCCACGGCGGGGAGGGGCGGCGGAGGCGGCGGGGCGATGTTGTCCAGCTCCGTTTGCTGGAAACAGAGGCTCACCTTCACGGACGCAAAGAACGGGCCTTCCATGAAGGCGTTGACGCGTTCCAGGATCTCGCCGGACTGGAGGTGCAGCTCCTGCATGAGCATGGCGTCTTCCGCGCCGATGAGCAGGATGTCCTTGCGGTGCCCCAGCGGACGGGCCAGTGGGGCAAGATCCGGGCCGAGCACCATCTCCCAGTGCCGCCAGAGCTGCACGAGCCGCAGGCGTACGGGGTCGCCCCCCATCCCGGCCAGCACGTCGGGCAAAAGTTCGCCGACCCCGCGCGCCGTGGGCGGCGGCCGGTCAAAGGGCGTTTCCGCTGTACGTTCACGCCAGCGGCGCGGATAGGCATGGCCGGATAGACCGCCGGAGTGCTCGCGCGGCGAAGCGGGCGGGCGCGGGCCCTGGCGCGTGCCGGCAGGGCGGGGAGCGGCATCCGGCAGGGCATTTTGCCCGTTTTTCCGGCGGGGCGGCACTGCGGCCTGATCTTCGCGGCGGCGCGGGCTGCTTTTCATGCTGAACTGCTTACTTGACTATATGCGGATAGATTGATATTTGCATCAGGCAAACCTGATACAGATACGAAAACACGACACCAACCCCGGCAAAAATGCATGTCCCTTGCTTTTTTCAAAGCGCTTTCCGACGAGACGCGCCTCAGGCTGGTACATATTCTGCTGCATTACGAGCTCTCGGTCAACGAGCTTGTGCGCATCCTGGATATGGGGCAGTCCCGCGTGTCACGCCACCTCAAGATCCTGACCGAGGCGGGCCTGCTCTGCTCGCGCCGGGACGGGCTCTGGGTGTTCTATGCGGCCACGCCCGACGGACAGGCCCATGACTTCCTGCAGGCCATAACGCCCTTCATGCCGGCGGACGCCGCCATGCGGGCCGATATGGGCATGGCGGCCCATATCCTGGAGGAACGGGCCCGCAAGACCCGGCAATTCTTCAATGCCATTGCGGAAGACTGGGACGAGCTCAACCATGAGGTGCTGGGCGATTTCGATCTTCCCGGCCGTGTGGCGGCCGCAGTGCCGCAACAATGCCGCACCGCCGTGGATCTGGGCTGCGGCACCGGGGCCGTGCTGGCCCGCCTCCTGCCGAGGGCGGAAAGCGTCATCGGCGTGGACGGTTCGGCGCGCATGCTGGAGATCTGCCGCCGCCGTCTGGAAGGGGAAGGCGTGCCGGAGCCGCGCTATTCGCTGCGCATCGGCGAGCTGGATCATCTGCCGCTGCGCGACCATGAGGCGGACTTCGCCTGCATCAATCTCGTCCTGCACCATCTTTCCGAACCGGCGGGCGCGCTGGCCGAGGCCCACCGCATCCTTGCCCCCGGCGGGCGGCTGCTTGTGGCGGACTTCCTGCGCCACAACGACGAGACCATGCGCAGCCGCTACGGGGACCGCTGGCTCGGCTTTGCGCTGGAGAGCCTGACGGAGCAGCTGGAAAGCGCGGGTTTCGTGCTGACCGGCAATGAACAGAGCACCGTGGGACGGCAGTTGCAGCTCGTGCTGCTGACGGCCGAGGCCCGCGCCGCTCGACCGATATAACCACATCATCCTTTTTCTGGAGGAATCATGACCCAACCCCTCGATCTTTCCCTTGCCTACAAGGTGGCCGACATGAGCCTTGCCGACTTCGGCAAGAAGGAGATGCAGCTTTCCGAGCGCGAGACCCCCGGTCTCATGGAGTGCATCCGCAAGTACGGCGACAGCAAACCCCTCAAGGGCCTGCGCGTCACCGGCTCCCTGCACATGACCATCGAGACGGCCATGCTCATCAAAACCCTGCATGCCCTGGGCGCGGACATCCGCTGGGCTTCCTGCAAC
>DWYJ01000021.1 GCA_019118745.1 Candidatus Desulfovibrio gallistercoris
GGGTGCGGGGGGAAGGGGGACCCCACCCGCGCGAGGCGGGGGGGGGCCCCCTTCCCCCCACAAAAAGACTCCCGCCGCAGCGCGCAGCGTGTCAGCGCACGCTGTCCACGAAATCGTTATAGGCTTTTTCGGCTTCGGTATAGGCGGCGTTGAGTTGTTTGCGCACGGCGGGATGGAAGCCTTGCTCTTCGCCCAGCGCCACGGCGGCGGGGAAGTTTTGTGCCGTGCGCAGGAAGGCGCGCCAGAGCCGTTCCGGTTCGCCGGGCACGCCAAAGGGCAGGAAGGCCGCTTCGGAAAGGATGCCTTCCAGCTCCTGCCGCCAGGCGCTGATGGTCTGCTTGTCGGCTTCGCGTTCACCCAGCAGGGCGCGGGCTTCCTTCATGCGGCGGAAGAGGATGCGTACCGCCAGGATCTGCGACCGCAGGGGGTGCCCTTGCAGAGTGACGGCTTCCGCGGCGATGGCGCCGCTCTCCACTTCGCCGCGCAGCACCCGGCGGGCGTCCTCGTAGGCTTCCCACTGCCGGCGGATGGCTTTCAGGTACTGCCTCCCCTGCTTGCCGTCATCCACGATGCTCTCGTCCAGCGCGTATTCCACCAGCTTTTCGTACTGCTCGCGTTCGGCGTCCACGGCGGAATCCATATCCTTCAGCGCCTGCCGGATGGCTTCGGCGGATTCTTTCGGCCATGCGCCGGGCGGCAACAGGGTCTTGTCCCGCGAGAAACGCGGCGGGCGTTTGGCCAGCTTGGGCAGGGCCGCTTCCCGAAGGTAGAAGTCCGCTCCAAGATAGAGCCACAACGCGTACCCGGCTTCCTTGCTGAGCTGCCAGTCCATGACGCCATTGGCATAGGCCAGCTGGGCATTGGCCGTCCGCTGGGCTTCTTCCGTTGCCGGAGGCTCCTGCCTGATCTCCTTCAGCGTGGCGGGCAGATAGCTCCGCGGGGCGGTCGCGGATGGGCCCTTTTCTCCCTTGGTCGAAGGGGAGGCCTTGCCCTGCGGGGCTGAGGACGTGCCTCCGGCCGCTTTTTCTTCCGTTGCGCCGTCATCCCCGCAGGCGGCCAGCAGCAAGGCCGCACAAAGGCAGACAACGGGCAGCAGGCCGCGTTTCAAAAATCCTGCCGGGCCCATGCTACACATGCTCCGCGATCCAGGCGGAAAGGCCCGTGGCGTCCATGCCCCACGGGAAACTGCCGCCACGCAGCTCCGCGCCTATGCCGTAGAACAGGGTGCCGACTTCTTCCGCGGCGTTGCGGTCGGTCACGGCATCGCCCACCATGAGCACGTCGGCCGGATCAAGGCCCGCCTCGCTGACGATGCGGGCCAGCAGCACGGCCTTGGCCGGCGGCGAACCGAATACGCCGCGAAAACTGCCGGACAGGCCCCGCTCTTCCAGCACGAGCCGCACTTCCTCCTGCGGCGCTCCGGAGCAGACATAGAGCGGCAAACGCTCCCGCCAGTCTTCCAGCACCCCGGCGATGCCGGGGATGAGCGCGCAGCGGCGCACCTCGTCCAGCGCGTAGGCGGCGAAGCGCTCGCCCCACTCCTTCGATTCCTCCGGCGTGATCTCCCGGCCCAGCACTTCCCGGAAGAACCATTCGAACTTCCGGTAGCGGCTCACGCCGCCGTGGACCGTATGGTACATGACGAAACGATCCCGCGCCTCTTCCCCGAAGGGTTCGGCAAGGCGTGCGAAGGCACGGGTCTTGACGGGCACACTGTCCAGGATGACGCCGTCACAGTCAAAAACGATGGCTTGCAGGGGCATAGATTCTCCATAGGTAAAACACCCGGCGGGCAGAGGTCCACACCGGGAAAGGATTGGGGCCGTAAGAGAAAGGAGCGGCGACCGAAAGGCGGCCCTTGGGCCGTGCCCGTTAGGGCCAGTTAACACAAATTTTACATATTATTTCAGCAGATAAGGTAATTCATCCATATAAACTCCGCTTGCCCTCAGGGAGACTGCCTCGTCCTCGGTATCCGCCCCTGATAAAAGCGCGCTGGGGAAGGGATGGGGGGCCTGGGGGGAAGGGAAACCCACTCCCGCGCCGGCGGAGGGGTTTCCCTTCCCCCCAAGCAGGCAGCGGATAGTGTTAGCAGACCCTAGCCTTGATGGGCGTTCAGCCGTTCCGCATCGAGATAGCGGATGAGGCGCGCGGGGTTGCCCGCCACCACGGCATTGTCCGGCACATCCTTTGTGACGACCGACCCGGCCCCGACCACGGCATTTTCCCCGATGGTCACGCCCGGCAGGATGGTCACGTTCGCGCCGATCCAGACGTTGCGTTTGATATGCACCGGCTTGCAGGTGATGATGGCCCGCTCGTACATATCGTGATTATTGGTCAATACCGTACAGTTCAGGGCGATCATCACGCCGTCGTCGATGGTCAACCCGCCTGCGGACATGCAGTGGAAACCGTTCATGATGGTCACGTTCCGCCCGATGTGCACCGTATTGCCCAGGATGGTGAAGAGCGGCGGATGGATGACCGTGCCCTCCCCCAGCGTGTGGAGGAAGAGCTCGTCGATGAGTTCTCGGCATTCCGGGCTGGTGGGCAGCGTATGATTGATTTTGAAGCAGAGTTCCGCGCAGCGCCGTACCTCGGCCACCCGTTCCGGCGGCATGTCGCGCGTATCCAGGCGCATTTCGTCCATGAGCACTCCTTTTTTCGGCAGCCGTCTCCACGGCGGACGCGGATAGGGCTGAGACAGGCGGCACGACCTGCCGTCATGCCGCCTGTGGGGAAACGCACAGCATCCCGGCGGGCCCGGCGCACGCGCCGCGCGCCAGCCTCGGGCCGGGAGGCCGCCGTCAATACATGTCGTCGTCCATTTCGCCGACCTGGTTGAGGCACATGTCCTTGCCGCGCTTGCCGATGGGGCGGGCAGGCACGCCGGCCACGATGTCGTAGGGCTGCACGTCGCGGGTCACCACCGCGCCCGCGCCCACCACCGCGCCGCGTCCGATGCGCACATTGGGCGTCACCGTGCAGTTGGCGGCGATCCAGACGTCGTCCTCAATTACGACGACACCCGGCTCATGTCCCTGTTCCATGATGGGGACATCTTGCCGGGTGAAGCAATGATTGGCCGAACGGATGACGGTGCCGGGCCCTATGGCCGTTTTGACGCCGATGAAGATGCTCCCGCCGTCGGCGCATAAATGGACGCCGGGCGAGAGGGAGACCTGATCGGCCAGCTCCAGCTTGCCGTTGCCCGCCGTCAGGATGCAGTTGCGGCCCACCCGCACCTGATTGCCCAGCCGCATGTTGTGGCAGCCGACCATGCCGATGCCCGTATTGAAGCGCACCGAACCGCAGCGGGCGAACATCCAGCGCCACATGACGAGGCGCACCAGACGGCCCAGGGGCGTGGGTATCCACCCGAAGGCGAATACCCACAATTCCTCAAGGGCCAGCAAAAGGCGGTGATGGCCCTTCATCTATTTGCCGTACTCCTGCATGAGGGTGTCGCCTTCCATGAGCCGGGTGACGCGCGCCAGATCCTCCGGCGTGTCCACGCTGAAGGTGCGCTTGTCCGTGGGCACCATGCGCACCTTTTCGCCGTGCTCGAGGATGCGCATCATGTCCACGGACTCATAGATCTCCAGCGGCATCTCCTGCATCTCGTTGAAGCGGATGAGGTAGTCCCGGCGGAAGGGGATGATGCAGACCTGTTTGCGCATGGGGACCTTGTCCGCTCCCTTCTTGCGGGACGGGATGGGCTCGCGGGAGAAATACAGGGCGTCGTTGTGGCAGTCCACCACCACCTTGACCTCGTTGGGGTCCTCGAATTCCTCCACGGTCTCCATCTCGGCCATGAGGTTGACCACGTTGATGGACGGGTCGTCCAGCATGGGCTGCACGGCGGCGTCGATCATGTCCGGGGTGATCATGGGTTCATCCCCCTGCACCATGACCACGATGTCCACCTTCTTGCCGGTCTGCTCCTCGATCTTGAGCAGGGCCTCGGCCGTCCGCGTGGAGCAGCGCACATGGTGGTCGCCGGTCATGACGCATTTGAGCCCGGCGTCCCGGCAGTAGTTCTCGATGATCTCGTCGCAGGTCGCCACATAGGTATCGGAAAGGATGCCGCTCATGGCCGTACGAAAGGCAACATGCCCCACCATGGGCGTGCCGTGGATGAGGGCCAGCGGTTTGCCGGGGTAGCGGCTCGATCCCATGCGGGCGGGAATGATGGCGATGATGTTCATGTCTGCTCCTTTGCCCGTGCGGGCTAGTCGTCGGTGGCGACCAGATAGCCGCCTTCGCTTTGCAGTTCAGGGTGCGCGTCCCGGTGCACGGCCTCCATGACGCGGAGGATGCCCTGCCCCAGGTCCACGGTCAGCGGCGGCACCAGCTTCCGGCCCACCTTGGGCATGAAGGCGTAGGGCGTGATCTGGTAATGGCCGCTGTTGGGGTCGTTCTGATAATTGATGGTCAGTTCCT
The DNA here is from genome assembly GCA_019118745.1 of Candidatus Desulfovibrio gallistercoris. GTDB lineage: Bacteria > Desulfobacterota > Desulfovibrionia > Desulfovibrionales > Desulfovibrionaceae > Desulfovibrio > Desulfovibrio gallistercoris. Next base: position 4,447 of record DWYJ01000021.1, read on the forward strand.
TACCTAGCATCTCGCCGATCATCTTGAACAGATCGCCCACGCGCATGGGCTGATTGCCCGAAATGATGATGTTCTGATTGGCGAACTCCGGTTCCAGCACCATGACCGTCGCCGTGGAGGCGTCGTCCACATGCACGTATTCGCGCAGGGCCGTGGGCGCGCCGTAGTAGGTGATGCTGCCCGTGGTCAGGGCCTCCTGCACGAAACGATGGATGGCGTTGCGGGCATCGGCACGCGGCCCGTACAGGGAACCGTAACGCAGGATGGTGTACGGCAGGCCGTGCATGGCCTGATAGTTTTCGATATAGATCTCGCAGGCCTGCTTGCTGCAACGGTAAAAACCGCCCGACTTGCCGTAGACATAGAGCGAACTGGCAAAGACGTAACGTTTCACCCCGGCCTTGCGGCATGCCTCCAGCGCCATGACGTTGCCCAGCACATTGAGCCGGGCCGTGTCCACCGGGCGGCGGTTGGCCTCCCCGATGTCCGCGATGCCGGCGTAGTTGAAGACCACGTCCGCCCCGGAGACCGCCTGATCCACCAGCGCCTCGTCCAGGATGCTGCCGGTCAGCATCTTCTGATCGGGCCGCAACCAGGGCGAGGGGTGCAGGTCCACGATGGTGACGTCATGCCCGGCTTCGGAAAGCTTGTCGCAAATGTGCGATCCCAGAAAGCCGGAACCGCCGAATACGGTGATTTTCATGCTGTTCTCCCGCTGAATCTCCACGAACTAGGCCACATCGGGACGCCTGGCCCCGTTCCAGAGGAAGACGGAGTCGATGCCGTAGGCGATGAAGCGGCTGCCCTGCTCCACCTGCCGGGCCAGTTCCGCCGGATCGGGCTGCACGATATGCAGGCCCATGAGCGGCCGGTGCCTGCGGCAGACCTCATGGATGCGCCGCATGGCGGCCTGGAAATCGGGATGGTCGAACTGCGCCGTCAGCCCCATGGAGCCGGAAAGGTCATAAGGGCCTACCATGATGGCGTCCAGTCGGGGGTGGGACAGGATCTCCTCCAGATGTTCCACCGCGCGGATGTGTTCGATCTGCGCCACAAGGAACACGCGCGAGGCCCGTTCCTTCATGTAGCTTTCCATCTGCGTGCCGAAGGCGTTGGCCCGGCAGAAACCCACGCCGCGGTTCTCCCGCAGGGGCTCTTCGGGGAGCCGTCCGTCATCATAGCCGGGATAGGTCGCCCAGCTGATGGCCGCATTGAGCTGCGCCCGGCTTTCGATCATGGGGAAGATGAGGCCTTGCGCCCCGGCCTCCAGCGCGCTCTTGATCTGCAGGCGCGAGGCCTCGGCCAGCCGAGCAAAGGGCGCGGCCCCGCCGCATTCGATGGCCCGGAAGATGTCCGTGAGCCCGGTACGTCCGAAGGTGCCGTGCTCCATGTCCGCGGCCACCCAGTCATAGCCCGCGCGGGCCAGCAGTTCGGCCACTTCCGAAGAGGGGAATTGCAGCCACGTGCCTATGGTCGGTTTGTCCTGCGCCAGCGCGGCGCGAATGCTCTCGATGTTCATGGTCTCCGACGGCTTGCCGCCGCAGGGTTGAGGGTCATGCGATACGCCGAACATATCCCCTCACGCGCCGAAGCGCAATCATTCACCGGCCCCTTCCCCCGACAGCAGCGCGGCAAGACGCCCGTACTGCTCCAGAAAAGGCTGCGCCGCGCGGTAGGCAGGCACGCACCACGGCTTGCGGCCGCAGTAATGCAGCAACCTGCCCGCCAGCGCACCGGGCTCCTGCTCCCAGCGGGCCGCCACGTGCATCTGATAATTGAAACGCTCCGGCAGCAGGGCATGGGGCAGCCTGCGGCAAAGCACATTGAGGGCATCCTGATCAGGATAGCGGGATGGGGCGGGCAAAGAAAGCAGCGCCTGCCGCATGGCCTGCTGCCAGGACGGCAGCAGACGCCGCAAACGCGGCAGATGCAGCAGGAGCACCCCGGAATTGAGGCAATCCGCCGGTCGCAGGCCCATACGCCGGGCATAGGCGGGATGCAGGGACATGGCGGCATCCCGCACGCCCCACAACGCGGGTTCCCGGCCGCTTCCAGCCGCCTCGTCCGCCGCCTGCCAGAAATCCGTCACGTCCATGAGGGCGCAGATGTCGCAGTCCAGATAGAGCAGGCGCTCCACCCCGGCCAGCTCCGGCAGCTCCGGCAGCCAGTAACGATAAAACGCGCCCGGCCCGAAGGCAGGCGGCATGTTCTCCCGCAGCTCCGGCGGCAGTTCCGGCACCAGATGGAAACGCATCTCCCGCCCGCTCTGCCGGGCTGCCGCTTCCAGAGCCCGCCGTCCCTGCGGCGGCAGATCCGCGTCATGCAGGATGTGCACGCACAGCGCCGCCGAAGTGTGGACGCAGACCGTCAGCAGCGTCGCCGCCGCATGCAGCGAATACCTGCCATCCTCGTCCCGAAAGGCCAGCGCCAGATGATACGTCACCGCTCCCCCCATGCTCCGCTCACGCCGGGATACCCTTGCAAAAAAAGCCGTCAACGTATCCCGCTGACGGCTTCGGAAAAAGGGGCCGGACACCCGGCAACATCTGTTACCGCTGCTTTCTTTCGAACCTGACGGGGTTGGCAGTGCTGCCGCCGTCCGACCTGTACCCTCTCTAGCCGGAAAAACGCCCCTCGTCAAGCACGGGAGATATGGCGAGGGGGCGAGGGAAACCGTTTTGAAAAACGGTTCTCCCTCGCCCCCTCGCGCTCCCCCACTCCCTTCCCAAAACTTTTGCCTGGTCAGCGCATGGCGACGCGGCCCCGCAAGGCGTCGCGCGTCCATCACGTCCCCCGGCGGCATGAAAAAAGCTGTTTTTCCGTTTGGTTTCGGCCGGTCGGCGCTGTGCAGACGCCTCGCCGTTTGCCTTTTTCAAAGGCAAACGGCTCTAAAGCGCGTTTGGGGAAGGATGGGGGGAGTTTGAGGGGGGAAGGAAGGGGATTTAGGCGCTAGCAAATCCCCTT
>DWYJ01000022.1 GCA_019118745.1 Candidatus Desulfovibrio gallistercoris
GAAGGGGAGGCCCGCCCGCGCGAGGCGGGGGCCTCCCCTTCCCCCCACAGATCCCGCGCCATCCGCCTCTTGTATCGTCCAACAGACGCCTCCAGCAGGGCGAGCCCACAGAAAAACGCGCATCCCCCATCATGCGGCACGTTGCCTTGCGGCGGCGGTGCAGGTAGATTGCGGACAGGGGGGCAGCCGCCTTTCCGTCATTTCAGCCACGCATCGAAAGGGCCGAGTATGAGCGAGACACGCAAGGAACACGATTTTCTTGGGGAGCTGGATATCCCGGCGGACATCTACTATGGCATCCAGACCTACCGGGCCGTGGAGAACTTCAAGATCTCCGGCATCAGCATCTCCATCCTCAGCAAGTTCATCCAGGGCATGGCCTGCGTGAAGAAGGCGGCCGCTCTGGCCAACTGCGAGCTCGGCGTCCTTTCGCAGGAGAAGTGCGAGGCCATTTGCAAAGCCTGCGACGAGGTGGTGGCCGGAAAGTTCGACGATCAGTTCCCGGTGGACGTCTTTCAGGGCGGCGCGGGGACGTCGTGCAACATGAACGCCAATGAGGTCATCGCCAACCGGGCATTGGAGATCATGGGGCACAAGAAGGGCGAGTACCAGTACTGCCACCCCAACAATGACGTGAACTGTTCGCAGTCCACCAATGACGCTTATCCCACGGCCATGCGCATAGCGCTGTACGCCAAGCTGACGCAGCTCATCGGGGATATGGACTATCTGCGGCAGGCCTTTGCCGACAAGGCGGAAGAGTTTCGCGACGTCATCAAGATGGGGCGCACGCAGCTGCAGGATGCCGTGCCCATGACGCTGGGCATGGAGTTTGCCGCCTATGCCGAGACCATCCGCGAGGACATGATGCGCGTGGGCGAGGCCCGCAACCTCATCGCCGAGATCAATATGGGCGCAACGGCCATCGGCACGGGCATCAACAGCCCGGAGGGCTATGCCGCGCTGGTCACGCGCAAGCTGCGCGAAGTGTCTGGCGTGCCGGTGGAGATGGCGGGCAATATGGTGGAGGCCACGTCCGATACCGGGGCCTATGTGCAGCTTTCCGGCGTGCTCAAGCGTTGCGCCACCAAGATCTCCAAGATATGCAACGACCTGCGCCTGCTGTCCTCCGGCCCGCGCTGCGGCCTCAACGAGATCAACCTGCCGCCGCGCCAGCCGGGTTCGTCCATCATGCCGGGCAAGGTCAATCCGGTCATGCCGGAAGTCATGAACCAGATCTGTTTCGACATCATCGGCAAGGACGTGACCATCACGCTTGCGGCCGAAGCCGGGCAGCTTGAGCTCAACGTCATGGAGCCGGTCATCGCCTATTCGCTTTTTTCCGGCATGAAGCGGCTGGGGGCGGGCTGCCGCAGTCTGGTGGACTACTGCATCCGCGGCATCACGGCCAACCGCGAGCGCTGCCGGGACATGGTCTATCATTCCATCGGCATCGTGACGGCGCTCAATCCCTATCTGGGCTATGAGACGTCGGCCTCCATCGCCCGCGAGGCGCTGGAGAGCGGGCGTTCCCTCGTGGATATCGTGCGGGAGCGGGGCCTGATGAGCGAGGAACAGCTCGAGGAAGTGCTCGCGCCGGAGCACATGCTCCAGCCGGGCAAGTGGAAGAAGTAGCCCGCAGCCCCGGCCGGGCCGCAGAGCATTTTTCCCGCCTGGTTTCGGTCGGGCGGCGCTGTGCCGCCGCTCCGCGTTTTCTCTTTTTCAACGGTAAAACGTTCTAAAAAAAGGGGGACCATCCTGTGGATGGTCCCCCTTTGCCGTCATGCGTCAGGCGTTTATTGCGCGCCGCTGAGGCGGCCCGTGATGTTGTCGCGTATCCACTTGGCGTCCAGCCATTCCAGCGGCGTGACTTCCACCCCGCCCACCAGGATGCCGAAATGCAGATGGTCGCCGAAGGCCAGGCCCGTGCTGCCGGTCCTGCCGATGATGTCGCCCTTCTTGACCACGGTGCCCTTGCTCACGCTGATCTCGCTGCAGTGCGAATAGAGGGACATGAGGCCCATGCCGTGGTCGATGACGATGAGATTACCGTAAATGCCCATATCGCCCACGAAGATGACGCGGCCGCTGTTGGCCGCGGGGATGTCGGCATTGCGGACGGAGGCGAGGTCGAAGCCCAGATGGTAGGATTCGCCCACCTGCTTGCCCTGATAGCTGAAGAAGCGGTGATCGGCGAAGCCCGCACGCGGCGCGGAGCGGGGCAGGCGGGTGAAGGTGCCGTCCCAGAGCTGCCCGGCCACGGTGTCGCGGCTGAGTTCGCGCAGGGCTTCCACATTGGCGGCCCGCACGTTGTTGTTGATGGTCAGGTAGCAGTCCAGCGGGGAGGAGGCCTGCGGCGCAAGGTGCCCCAGCTTGTTCTGCACGCTCATGAGGAAGTCGTCGCTGATGTTGATGCTGTCGCTCTTGAACTTGCGTTCCAGGGCCATGACGGTCAGGCGGTTACGGGTGGTGTTGCCCGCAAGGTCGGTGGCCGTGATCTCCACCGCGTTCTTGTACTGCACGGCGGTCATGGTGTAGGGGAAGGGGAAGTAGCAGAGGTAGCTGCCGTCCTTCTGACGGTAACCGGGCACGAAATAGCCCGCCACCAGCACGCCGCTGGCGGCGACGTCCTCATCGATGGTGTACTTGATGACCGTGGAGCCCCCGCGCCGCACGTAGGGGGGCAGGGTCTTCACGGAGATGCGCGGCGGCTGGGTGTCCAGTCGCATGGAGCGCAGCTCGGTGCGGGTGTTGCCCTGCCCGAACCCGGCCAGGGAGGCGTCCGTCGCCTTGATCTCCAGTTCAAAGGCGCCTTCGCGCAGGCCGGCATCCTTGAAGGGCACCTCTACGGTGCGCTCGGTGAGATACTGGTCGAAGTGTTTGCTGAAGATGGTGTTGACCACATTGTTCTTACGAATGCCCACGCTGAGCGAGCGAATGCCGGAGGGGTCGCTCATGGCGATGGTCAGGACGCTCGACGGGGATATGCGGTCCGTTTCCGGGCTGACGGCGACGGCAGGGCCGTCCATATCCTTGAAGAAGACGTAGGCAGCGGCTCCCAGCGCCCCGATGACCAGCAGCATCAGGACCGAGGAGAAAAACCCTTTTTTGCGCATGATGCACTCCTTGTCTGCAAGACTTTCAGCCTTGCATACTTCGGCGATTTTTTCAAGAATGGAGCAGCTGCTGCGGGGTGATCCGGCACGGCGGCGCGCCGGCTGCCGGAACACGTTGACTTGCGTGGCAAAATCTGTTTTGTGTCGGTGTCATGCAGTATTCAGGTCCCCCATCGTCCGGTCCGCCGCGCCCTGTGCGGGTGGACCCCAAGCGTCAGCGCGCCCGCATGGTGCGCGAGCTGGAGTCGCGCGGCATCAATGATGCGGCGGTGCTGGCGGCTATGAATGCTGTGCCCCGGCATCTTTTCGTGCAGGAGGCGCTGCGCGCCCATGCCTATGAGGACACGGCCCTGCCCATAGGGTACGGGCAGACCATCTCCCAGCCGTCCACCGTGGCCCGCATGACCATGCTGCTGGAGACCTTTCCCGGCTGCCGCGTGCTGGAAGTGGGGACGGGCTCCGGCTATCAGACGGCAGTGCTGGCGGCTCTGGGCTGCGTGGTCATCACCATCGAATGCGTGCGGGAGCTGCACCAGCACACCCGGCGGCTTTTCCAGTCCCTGGCTCTGCGCGACGTGCACAGTCTGTTCGGGGACGGGACGCTGGGCCTGCCGGACGCCGCGCCGTATGACCGCATCATCGTCACGGCGGGCGGGCCGGTCGTCCCGCAGCCCCTGCTGCGGCAGCTTGACGACGGCGGCATCCTGCTTATTCCTGTAGGGACAAAACCCCGCAACCAGCGCCTGTTGCGTCTGGAGCGCCGCGGGGCCATCATCGAAAAAACGGATCTCGGCCCGGCCACCTTCGTGGATCTGGTGGGCGATCACGGCTGGTAGATCCGCCTCAGCAAGGAGCAAGGCTATGGCATCCTGTTCTTCCTGTTCTTCCGCCTCGTCCTGCGCCTCGGCAGGGCATCCGGGGGGCGAGAGCTGCATCGAAAGCGCCATGAACAAACAGGACGAAATGATCGCCCGGCGTCTGGAGCGCATCCGGCACAAGATCTTCGTCATGAGCGGCAAGGGCGGCGTGGGCAAGAGCTCGGTCACCGTCAACGTGGCCGCCGCACTGGCCCACAGGGGCTTCAAGGTGGGCATCATGGATGTGGACATCCACGGCCCCAGCGTGCCCAATCTGCTGGGCCTGCCGTCCGGCATCGACATGAACGAGGACAACGCCCTCGTGCCCAGCCGCTACAACGGCAATCTTTCCGTCATCTCCATGGACTCGCTCCTGCAGGACCGCAATACGGCCATCCTCTGGCGCGGCCCCAAGAAGACGGCGGCCATCCGGCAGTTCCTCTCCGACGTGGCCTGGGGCGATCTTGATTTCCTGTTCATCGACTCCCCGCCCGGCACCGGCGACGAGCACATGACCGTGCTCAAGCTCATCCCCGACGCCCTGTGCGTGGCCGTGACCACCCCGCAGGAGATCTCGCTGGCCGACGTGCGCAAGGCCATCAACTTCCTGCACCATGCCGAGGGCAAGCTGCTCGGCGTGGTGGAGAACATGAGCGGCCTGGTCTGCCCGCACTGCCACACGGAGATCGACCTGTTCAAGAAGGGCGGCGGCAAGGAGCTGGCCGCGCGCTACGGCGTCCCCTTCCTGGGCGAGATTCCGCTGGACCCGGTCACCGTGGTGTCGGCGGACAGGGGGGTGCCGGTGGTCTTCCTGGATCAGGAGAGCGCCGCCAAGGAAGCCTTCCTGAAAGTGGCCGATGCCGTCGCCGCCGCGGCGGAAGCCGGCAAGGCGGCCATCCCGCCCGCAGAGTAGCATGTCGCGCCGGAGGGGCCGCAGCCCCTCCGGGCGCAGCGCCGTATTTCCGCTTTTATCTTTGCGGAAAATATGTTAAGTCCGAATGATTCCTCTCGGAGCCGATGACTGCCCATGAACCTGGCCAACAAGATAACGCTGCTGCGCATCCTGATGGTGCCGCTGATCATTGTCCTTTTGTATTTTGAAGGACCGGTCTTTTGTTTTCTGGCCGCCTGCGCTTTTGGCTTTGCCTCGCTGACGGACTGGGTGGACGGCTACATCGCCCGCCGCCGGAACATGGTCACGAGCATGGGGAAATTCCTTGATCCGCTGGCGGACAAGGTGCTCATCTGTTCCGTGCTCATCATGTTCGTCCACCTGCACTGGGCCCCGGCCTGGGTGGTCATCGTCATGGTGTGCCGGGAGCTGATCGTGACCGGCCTGCGGGCCATCGCCATGGACGAGGGCATCGTGCTGGCGGCCGACAAGTTCGGCAAGGCCAAGACGGTGCTGCAGATATGCGCCATCATCCCCCTGACCCTGCACTATCCCTACTGGGGCTATGAGCTGTGGCGTTACGGGGAGTGGCTGCTCTATCTTGCCATGCTCATGGCCATCTTTTCCTGTATCAATTACTGTGTGGGCTTTTATGGAAAGCAGCGCAAGCAAGCTTCAGCTGCGGCTGAAGAACTGCATACAGACGATCCTCGAGCTTGAGCCGCAAATGCAGGACAGCGGTCTTGAGCAGGTCTTTGCCCGTGAGCTGGAAGCTCTGCGGGCTTTTCTGGCACAGGTGGACGGCATGGCGCTGGTCGAGGCGGACGTCTGCCGCCTGGAAACGGCGACGGCGGTCTTTTTGTCCGAATTGCGCCCCAGCATGGGAGCGGGCGGGCGCAGGGTGTTGCAGTAGATGGTCGCGCGGGTCGCCATCCTCGTCTCGCTCTGGACCATCAACCTGATATTGTTCTTCCACATGGTCTGGGGGGAGGGCGGTATCCTGGTCTATCGTGACCTCAAGCGTACCTACGCCTCGCTGGAGCAGGAGATCGCCCGCATCGACGGGGAAAACCTCGCCCTGAGCCGGGAGATACGCCTTTTGCAGACAGACAAGCAGTACGTGGAAAAGATGATCCGCGAGCGTCTGCACTATGTCCGGGAAAACGAGTTGCTCTATCTTTTCTCGTCCGATAAGGACGCCGCAAACGGGACGGCTGAAGATGACGGAAAAAATTGAATGGTACAAGGAAGTTCTGGAGCTCGAACCCAATTCCAAGGTTTTTCTGCCCCTGGCCCATCTGTATGCCTCGCGCAATGAGATCGACGAGGCCGTGGCCGCTCTGGAGCACGGGCTGAGCCGCCATCCCGAACACATGGAGGCGCGTCTCTTTCTCATCGAACTGCTTTACAAGGCCGGTCGTCAGGCAGACTGCACCGTCCATGTGCAGGAGATGAGCCGCCTGTTCTCCTCCTACGCGCATTTCTGGCAGGCCTGGGCCGTGTGCCTGCGCACGGCCGGCGAGTCGCCGGAGATGTCGGCCGCCCTGCGCCTCATGGCGGTGAACTTCCTCTACGGCCCCATCTCGGTGACCACGCTCATGGAAAAGGGCCTGGACGCGGTGCTCGGCGAGCTGACGCCGGCCGCCGGCAAGATCGCGGACAAGGTGCTGGCCGCCTCTGCCCCGGTCGAGGCCGCGCCGCAGGCTCCGGCTGCGGAGGCGCCTGCCGCTGAGGCTCCCGAAGCGGAAGCTGCCGCCCCCGAAGCGGACATGGCCGCGCCCGCCGCGCATCCCTTCGCCGCCGAACCCACGGCGGAGGAAGAGAATGACGACGACGTGCTGCCCGCCGACATGCCCCTGCCGCGCGACGCCGAGCTGGACATGCCGGTCAGCTTTGCCGGGGAAGAGGACGAGACCGAAGCCGACGAGAGCGACGAGCTCGCCGCCGAGGATCACGTCGCCTCCGCCGATGCCATCACGCCCGCCGCGCCGCGGCTGGTGGTGGCTCCCGCCGCGCAGGCCGACGGCAGCGCCGCCGAAGGGGAAGAGGGCTTCTCCCTGCGCACGCGCTCCATGGCTGAAGTGCTGGCCGAGCAGGGCGATGTGCGCGGGGCGCTGGACATCTATCAGGAACTGGAAGCCGCAGCCGCCACGGCCGAAGAGCGCGCCGATCTGCATCAGCGCATCGCCACGCTGACGGCCCGCCTGTCCGGGCAGCCCATGCTGGAGCCCGCCGCGGATCAGCCCCTTGAAGCCGTGCCCGGCAAGGAAAAGCTCATCAACGTGCTTGAAGCGCTGGCTGAGCGCGTCGAAGCCCGGGCCCAGAACTGATCCAGGGAGAGATGCGCGTGAAGAAAACGAGCTTTCTGTGCGGTACGGTGCTGGCGGGCAGCCTGGCCCTGTGCGCATGCAGTTCCTACCAGCCGACCAAGAATGCCTGGAAGACCACCAAGGATCTGTGGTACAGCTACGTCAGCGTGCCGGCCACGGTGGACTACAGCGAAAAGGGCGACCTTTCGCCGCGGGCCATGGCGCTTTCCACCTGCATGATGGGCATCGACGTGGAGCTTTCCCGCTTCGAACGCACCATGATGAACGCCGACAGGGCCCCCACGCGGGAGTGGCTGGACAAGCTTTTTGCCGACTACCCGTGGGTGAGCGGATTCGCCGGGGTCAAATATGACGGAACGCTGCTCGGTCACGAGCCCGGCCCCAGCCTGAAGAACCTCGACTTCATCCCCCTGCTGTATGAGGACAAAAAGCAGAACAGCCGTGCGCTGCGCGGCTATGTGCAGCAGAGCCCGCTGGGCCCGGAAGTGATGCTTGCCGCGCCGCTCTACGACGGGGTGGACTTCCTCGGCGTGGTGGTGGCGCACTTCGACATGCGGGCGCTCTCCAAATTCTCCAGCAGTCCCGAAGATCTCGTCATCCTGTCGCCCTCGGCGCTGCTCTGGCCGGGCAAGTACGACTTCGCCGCCACGCCGCTGGCCGGCGTGGACTGGGAGACGGCCGCCCGCAAGAGCACCAGCGGCACCTGCACCAATGAGCGCGGCAGCTTCTACTATCAGGTACGCTATCTCGGCAACCTGCCGCTCATTTTTGCCGTGGTTGAGTCCGGTTCCTTCCCCGAAGGCAACGGCGACGTCAATCAGGGCACGCGCTTCTTCCCGCAGATCACCGAAAAGCTGCCGCCTCCGCCGCAGCCGGAACGCAAGAAGAAGGACGAGGACACCACGCCCGCCACGCCGCAGTTCGGCGCTTCCGAGGAGGCCCTCGATCCGCTGAGCGCCGCGGACGCCGAGATCCGGGCCACGCAGCAGCCGCACGACATCCAGCCCGGCAGCCCGCAGTCCGTGCTTGAGCCCGGACAGCCCGCGCCTGCCCGCAAGTCCCGCGTGCAGGAGCGTGCGCTCGAAGGCGAAAACGTGCAGGTTCGCCGTCCGCAGCGCCGCCGTCTGCAGATTCCCGACGAGGCGCTGGAGATCCCGGATACGCCCAAGCCTGAACCGCGTCCGACCGTGCAGATGCCCAGTCCCTTCGGGCCGCGCGGCGCTCGTCCCGCCGATACGGCCGGTGATGCCGCCGCTCCCGCCGAGACGCCCGCCGCTACCCCGTCCGATGCCGGACAGGGGGCCGCGTCCACCGCGCCCGCGCAGGAGAGCGGAGCCGAAAAGGCCGCGCCTGCTCCCGCGGAAAAGGCCGAACCGGCGGCAAAGCCCGCTGAAGCTCAAGAGAACGCGACAGCCGGAGATCCCGCCGCGTCCGAGGAACCGTCCAGGCCCGCGACCCTGCCGGGCGGACGGCCCAGCCCCTTCGGGCCGCGTAATTAGGGCATGCGTATCCGGCACGATAAGGAAATATGACCATGAATACTGAAGTCACGGTTACCGAGCATCTGCTCCTGCATCAAAAGAAGTCGCCGCACGCCACCGGGCAGTTCACCGGTCTGCTGTACGACCTCATCCTTTCGGGCAAGTCCATCGCCTTCCGCATCAACAAGGCGGGGCTGCTGGACGTGCTCGGCGGGACCGGGGAGGTCAACGTGCAGGGCGAGAACGTGCAGAAGCTGGACGACATCGCCAACCGCATCATGATCTACCGCATGGAGCGCTGCGGCGCGCTGTGCGCCATGTCCAGCGAGGAAGAGCCGGATCTCATCCGCGTGCGGCCCGAGTTCCCGCACGGGGACTACATCCTGATCTTCGACCCGCTGGACGGCTCCTCCAATATCGACGTCAACGTCAACGTGGGCACCATCTTCTCCATCCTGCGTCGTCCCGAAGGCAACAGCGGCGAAGTAAGCCTTGAGGAGGTCCTCCAGCCCGGCTGGAAGCAGGTCGCGGCGGGCTATGTGCTCTACGGCCCGTCCACCATGCTCGTGTTGAGCACCGGGCAGGGCGTGCACGGCTTCACCCTCGACCCCGGCGTCGGCGAGTTCCTGCTCTCGCACCCCGACATGACCATCCCGGAACAGGGCTACATCTACTCCGTCAACGAGGGGAACCGCCAGAACTGGGACGAGGCCACGCGGGAAGCCGTGGAGTGGTTCCATACCGCGCCCGCGTCCAACGGCAAGAACTATTCCGCGCGCTACGTGGGCTCGCTGGTGGCCGACTTCCACCGCACGCTCATCTACGGCGGCATCTACATGTATCCGCCGGACAAGGCCAAGCCCAGCGGCAAGCTCCGTCTCATGTGCGAAGCCAATCCGCTGGCCTTCCTGGCCGAACAGGCGCGCGGCAAAGCCTCCGACGGCTACGGCCGCATCCTTGACCGGCAGCCCGACAAGCTCCATGCCCGTACGCCGCTCTTCATCGGCTCCGCGCGGGATGTGGAAGCCGTGGAAGCCATTTACGCCAAATATCCGCGCCCGTAGGGCAAAGAGTACCATCACGGCGGCCGGTTTGTTTTTGTGGGGAGAGGGAGACCCCCTCGCCTAGCGCGGGAGGGGGTCTCCCTCTCCCCACACCCCTCTCCCTTCCCCCAGCGCGCTTTTCTCAAAGGAGACGCCGCTGGTACGGAAGGGCATCTTTTTTGTGGCGGCGCGATAGGGCGGCCATTGCTAAAGGCAAAACACGAGACGGCGACACAGCGCCGTTCGGCCCAACGTGGGCGGAAAAAACAGTCCAGAGTGATCGCCGGACCCGCTGGAATGCGAGCGGGCAGGGGAGGGGGGAGTCCCCTTGAGCGCTTGCCTGCCGTATCGCTCCTCCTCTTGCGTCGTCCCCACGTCGAAAGCCTGTTGAGAACATCCTCCGGGGACAGACAGGCGAAGGGACGGCTCATGTGCCGCCGCAATTTTCATCTTCCCCGATAAAAGCGCGCTGGGAAGGGATGGGGGGAAGGAGCCCCTCCCCCGGAAAAACTGCTCGTCAAAAAAGGAGCGGAAAAGCCGACATGTTGTGCCTTGGGATAGAAAGTTCATGTGATGAGACGGCGCTGGCGCTGGTGAAGGACGGCAGGCTGCAGGACGCGGTGCTGGCCAGTCAGGTGGACATGCATGCCTTGTTCGGCGGCGTGGTGCCGGAGCTGGCCTCGCGGGAACATTACCGCTACATGGGGCCGCTGTATGACACGCTCATGACGCGCAACGGCTGTACGGCGGCGGAGCTGGACGTGGTGGCCGTCTCCCGCGGGCCGGGGCTTTTGGGCAGTCTGCTGGTAGGGGTGGCCTTTGCGAAAGGGCTGGCGCTGGCAACCGGAGCGCGTCTGGTGGGGGTGAACCACCTGCACGCGCATCTGCTCGCGGCCGGGCTGGAGCAGGAGCTGACCTTCCCGGCGCTGGGCCTGCTGGTCTCCGGCGGACATACCCATCTTTACCGTATGGACGGGCCCGATGCGTTCGTCACCCTGGGCCGCACTCTGGATGACGCGGCCGGGGAAGCCTTCGACAAGGCGGGCAAGCTTATGGGGCTGGCCTACCCGGCGGGCAAGCTCATGGACGAGCTGGCCACGCGGGGCGACGCGGGGGCGGTCAGCTTCCCCCGGCCCTATGTGCATAATGATACGCTGGACTTCAGTTTCAGCGGCCTGAAGACGGCGGCAGCGGCCTTTCTGGACGGCCTTCCGGAAGAGCGGCGCTGGACCCGTCCGGTGCGAAGCGCCGCGGACGCGCCTCAGATCCTGTGCGATTGTTGCGCCGCCTACACGCAGGCCGTGGTGGACACCCTGCTCATCAAGACGGGGCGGGCGCTGGATCGCTGCCCGGATCTGAAGACGCTGGTGCTGGCGGGCGGAGTGGCGGCCAACAGCCATTTGCGGCGGCAGGCTGAAGCGCTCATGCGCAAGCGGGGCGGGCGTCTCATCACGCCGTCCCCGAAGCTGTGCACCGACAATGCGGCTATGGTGGCCTATGCCGGGTGGCGGCTGGCCGCCGCGGGCGGCCATCATGATCTTTCGCTGGAAGCCGTACCGCGCGGCAGGCCTCTGCCGGACGATTTGCGGCATGACCTGCCGCGGCAGACGGCTTGACAGTTTCCCACGGGCAATCTACCCTGTAAAGACGTGCGCTGCCGTTGCGGCTGTGGCGCACGCTGAGCCAACCTTACTTGACAACATGGAGGAAAACCATGGCTGAACAGATCACCGACGCGACCTTTGACATGCAAGTTTTGAAGTCCGATCAGCCGGTTTTGCTTGATTTCTGGGCGCCCTGGTGCGGTCCCTGCCGTGCGCTGGGGCCCGTCATCGAGGAGCTTGCCTCTGAATATGCCGGCCGTGTGCAGATCGGCAAGATGAACGTGGATGAAAACCCTGTCACCCCCGGCAAGTACGGCATCCGCGCCATCCCGACCCTGATCCTCTTCAAGAATGGTGAAGCGGTGGAGCAGGTGACGGGCGCCGTCAGCAAGGACGCCATCAAGAACATCCTTGACAGCAAGGCGCTGGCATGAGCAACGTGGACGCCATCGTCATCGGCAGCGGCCCCGCCGGCATCACGGCGGCCCTCTATCTGGCGCGGTCCGGCTGCTCGGTCATGCTGTACGAGCAGATGGCCGCGGGCGGCCAGGTGCTGCAGACGGCCGAGCTGGAGAACTACCCCGGCTTCCCCAAGGGCATCAAGGGCTATGAGCTGGCCGACCTCTTTTCCGCTCACCTCGAAGGCCTCAACGTCACGCGTTCGAGCGAGGCGGTGGTGGAAGTCAGCGGCCATGCCGGAGCCTTTACCGTAAAGACCGCCAAGTCGAGCGTCACCGGCAAGGTCGTGGTGGTCTGCACCGGCGCGCATCATCGGCGTCTGGGCGTCACCGGCGAAAGCTGGATGCAGGGCAAGGGCGTCTCCTACTGCGCCCTGTGCGACGGCAACTTCTTCCGCGGGCAGCCTGTGGCCGTAGTGGGCGGGGGCAATTCCGCTCTGGAAGAGTCCCTCTATCTGGCCAAGCTGGCCTCCAAGGTCTATGTCATCCACCGGCGCGACGCCTTCCGCGGGGCCCGCATCTATCTCGACAAGCTGGAAGCCATGCCGGACAAGGTGGAGATCGTGCGCAGCTCCACGGTCACGGCCCTCCACGGGGACAATGCCCTGGAAGGCGTGACCGTGACCAACGTCAATACCGGCGAAGAACGCCGTCTTGATGTGCAGGGGCTGTTCATCTATGTGGGCTTCGAGCCCGGCACGGCTTTCCTGCCCGCCGCCGTGGAACGGGATGCACAGGGCTTCATCATGACGGATGCGGAGATGCGCACCAACGTGCCCGGCATCTTTGCCGCCGGGGATGTGCGCGCCAAACTGTGCCGTCAGGTCATCACTGCCGCCGGAGACGGCGCAACCGCCGCGCAGGCGGCATTTGTCTTCCTGGAACAGCTCCATGCGTAAATCATTGCTTCGCTCGCTGGTCTTGGCCCTTTCGCTGTTCACCCTGTCCGGTTGCGGCATCATCGACATGGTCTATCTGCCGCCGCCGGAGGACACCGCGCAGGAACTCTTCGAGTCCGGCAACGAAGCCATGAGCGAAAAGAACTACGTGCGCGCGGCCGAGCTGTACATCAAGCTGCGCGACGCCTTCCCGTTCAGCCCCTATACGCTGGAGGCGGAACTGGCGCTGGCCGACTGCTACTACCTGGACAAGGAGTTCATCCTGGCAGCGGAATCCTACAAGGATTTCGAGTCCATGCATCCCCGCCACGAGGCCATCCCCTATGTCCTCTATCAGACGGGCATGTCCCTGCTCGGGCAGTTCATCTCCATCGACCGCGCCACCACGGAAGTGCAGGAGGCCTACGATTACTTCAATCGCCTCCAGCAGACCTATCCGGACACGCCCTATGCCAAGAACGCGCCGGAAAAGATGGCCGAGTGCCGCAAGATCATGGCCGAGCACGAGCTGTACATAGCCGACGTCTTCTGGCACATGGGCAAGTACGGCCCGGCCTGGCGGCGCTATGAGTTCATTGCGGAAAACTACGCCGACGTGCCGGACGTGACCGACCATGCCCGCGAAAAGGCGCAGGCCGCCTACCTCTACTACCGTGAGGAGCAGGCCGACGAGCAGCGGCAGCAGCGTGAAGGCACATGGAAAAACTGGTTCAAATGGCTCTAGCAGCAACAAGCCCCTTCGGGGGCTTTTTTTATCGGTGGTGAACATGCAAACTGATCACGCAGCCGCCAAGAATCAGGCGGCCCTGGCATCAGTGCTGGCGGCCCTGGCCCTCACGGTCCTCAAGCTGGCCGTGGGCCTGTATACCAACAGTCTCGGCATCCTTTCCGAGGCCCTGCACAGCGGCCTGGATCTGCTGGCCGCCATCATGACCTTTTACGCCGTGCGCATCTCCAGCCGCCCGGCAGATTCCGGCCACCCCTACGGCCACGGCAAGGTGGAAAACCTCTCGGCCCTGGCCGAGACCCTCCTGCTGTTCATCATCTGCTTCTGGGTGGTCTACGAGGGCCTGGACAGGCTGCTGCACGGCGGCGAGCCGGTCATCCCGTCCCTCTGGGGCGCCGCGGTCATGGGTATCTCCATGATCGTGGACATCAACCGCGTGCGCATGTTGCGCCGCGTCGCCCGCGAGACCAAAAGCCAGGCACTGGAGGCCGATGCCCTGCACTTTGCCACGGACATCCTGTCTTCTGCGGTCGTCCTCGTGGGCGTGCTCGCCGTCTGGCTGGCCGCCGCGCTGGATATCCCCGGCCCCGTGCATGCCGTCCTCGTGCAGGCGGATACCGTGGCCGCCCTCATCGTGGCCTGCATCATCTTTCGTTCCAGCCTGCACATGGCGCGGGAAGCCATCAATACCCTCATGGATTCCGGGGCCACGGAAGAACAGCGCGCCATTGCCGATGTCGTGGCCGCCGTGCCCGGCATCACGGCCGTGAGCCGCGTGCGTGTGCGCACCAGCGGCCCGCAGGCCTTCGTGGATATGACCGTGGGCGTGGACCCGCAGGTGCGGGTCAGCGAGGGGCACCGTCTCGCTCACGAGGCGGAGCTGGCCGTGAATACCCTCCTGCCCGGTGCGGACGTCTCCGTGCATGTGGAACCCATGCTCGCCTCGGCCGCCGCAAGCAATCCTTTCGTCGTGGTGCAGTCTGCCGCCGCGGCGCACGGACTGGCCGTCCACGACGTGCAGGTCTTTCGGACAGACCAGGAAACCCGCATCGAGCTGCATGTGGAGATGGACGGCAGCATGCCCTTTGCTCAGGCCCATCTGCTCGTGCGTGACTTTGAAGAGGCCGTGCGCCGTCAGTGCCATGTGCGCGAAGTCCTGACCCATCTGGAACCCCGTGAAGCTTCCTCCGCCTGCCGGGGGCTGACGACCTCCGCCCCCGAGGCCCAGGCCGCTTGGCAACAGATCCAGCAGGCCGTCGACCGTGAGCCCCTGCTGCGCGCCGCGCACAACTTCTCCGCCTACGCCACGGCGGAACAGGGCCTGTGCGTCAGCTTCCACTGCCGCGTGGCCCGCGACCTTACAGTGGATCAGGCCCACACCCTGTCCGTCCGCCTCGAACGGCAGCTCCGCGAACTCATCCCCTCCCTCGGCCGCATCTGCATCCATCTGGAACCCGAAGAAAATACCTAACGCCGTTTGTGCGGTAGTTTTTTCTGTGGGGGGAGGAAACCCCTTTCGCTAGCGCGCAAAGGGTTTTCCTCCCCCCACCTTCCCCAAACGCGCTTTATAAGGCGTATGGAACGCCGTCGTATCGTGCAGGCTTTCCGTCATTGCCGCCCGTCGTCGGGCGAAGAAAAGAAAAAACACGGAAAAACCGTTCCCATTGCAAAAAAGCGTTTCAGCGCAATGCCTTTTTTATCATTGCAGCCGGAATGTGGAGAGGGGGAGATGTTGCGCGTCGGGGGGATGTGCAGGGAGGCGGTAAACGTTTTGGGAAAGGAGAGGGGGAGCGCGAGGGGGAGAGGGAGAACCGTTTTCCAAAACGGTTTCCCTCTCCCCCTCGCATCACGCTTGCATATCTTCTTCGGCTTCGGCTTTGGCCTCGCCAGGAGATTCGGGCAGGACGCCGGCGGTCTGGTGGAGGCGTTGCCAGAGCTCTCGCAGGCCGGTTTTTTTGCTGGAGGAGGTGACGAGCGGGGCGACGCCGAGGATGTCGCGCCATTGGGCGGCGCGGGCGGCGCGTTCGCGCTGGGTGCATTTGTCGGCCTTGGTGAGGATGGGGAGGATCTCCAGGCGGCATTCGCGGGCGAAGTGGGAGAGTTCGAGATCGAGCTTCTGGGGTTCGAGGCGGCTGTCCAGCAGCAGGGCGAGAGCTTGCAGGCGGCTGGCCCCGGAAAGGTATTTTTCCAGCAGCTTCGCCCAGGCCTGGCGTTCGGTGTGGCTGGCGCGGGCGTAGCCGTAGCCGGGCAGGTCCACGAGATAGTAGCCCTGCGGCTCGACGCGGTAGAAGTTGATGGAGCGCGTCTTGCCGGGCGTGGCGCTGACCTTGGCCAGTTTTTTTTGTCCGGCGAGGGCGTTGATCAGCGAGGATTTGCCCACATTGGAGCGTCCGGCCAGGGCGATCTGCGGCGAGTCGATGCTCAGGAGCTGGCTCAGGGTGTAGATGGTGTGTTCGAGTACCAGGTTCGGCATGGTCTCCTCCGGGCGAGCTTGACAGGGCGGAAAGCTTGATTCAAAATACCAAGTTCCATCTATCATTGTAGCCCGATGCGGGCGGTTTGGCAAATGCCTTTCCCCGCCGCACCCGGGCCAAGAGGAGAAAGCCCGACATGTATTCCACCACCGACTTTCGCAAAGGCCTGAAGATCGAAGTTGAAGGAATCCCTTACGAAATCGTGGACTTCCAGCACTTCAAGCCCGGCAAGGGCGGCGCTATGGTGCGCACCAAGCTGCGTAACATCCTGACCGGCCGCATCCAGGACATCACCTTCCGCTCCGGCGAAAAGGTGGGCAAGCCCGACATGGAGACCCGTGACATGCAGTTCCTGTATCATCAGGACACGGATCTCGTCTTCATGGACATGACCACCTTTGAACAGCTGGAAATGGCCGCCGAGATCACGGACGGCAAGGACGCCTTCCTGAAGGACGGCCAGCAGTGCCGCGTGCTGCTCTACAAGGGCAAGCCGCTGGATATCGACATCCCCCTGAGCCTCGTGCTGGAGGTGACCGAAACCGAGACCGCCGCCAAGGGCGACACGGTGAGCAACGTCACCAAGCCCGCCACGCTGGAAACGGGCGTGGTCGTGCAGGTGCCCAGCTTCGTCAACGTGGGCGACCGCATCAAGGTCGATACCCGTACCAAGGAATATCTCGGCCGCGAATAGGCGAGCCTCTCACGCATGGCTACGGAAACGCCCCGCAAGTTCGGCCGGGAACTCTTCGGCCTTTTTCTGCTGTTCTGGTCGTTGCTGCTGCTGCTCAGCATCGTCACCTTCGACATCAACGACCCCAGCCTCAATCACGTGGTGAGCAGCAATGCCGCCGTGACGAACAGCGCGGGGCTTTTCGGCGCCTATACCGCCGGTCTGCTCAATGATGTTTTCGGCATCGGGGCGTTCATCTGGCCGGTGCTTTTTGCGGCGCTGGGGGCGGCCTATGTGTCGCCCGCCTATGCGCTGCCGTGGTGGCGCTGGTGCGGCGCGTTCCTGCTGACCGTCGTGCTGCTGGTCATCAGCTCGGCCTGGGGCCTCTCGCTGGGCGACGTGAGCGGCGGCGGCATGGTAGGCAATGCGCTGCACGGCAATACCAGCCGTTACCTCAGTCCTGTGGGCTCAAGCCTGGTCTGGCTCTTTGTCCTGCTCATCGGTCTGCAACTCTGCTTCGACATCTCATGGTTCGCCTTCGCCGCGCTGGTGCGGGACGAGGCGCGCCTGCGCTGGAAGCAGTTCCGGGCGGGCGAGCTGTTCCGCGCCGGGCAGGAGGAGGCGGGAGAGGGCGTGGAAAAGACGCCCCTCACTCTGCGGGAGCGTCTGGTCGCCCTTGGGCGTGCGCTGCGTGAACTGCGGCGCAAGACCAAGCGGGAAGTGGGGGAATCCTCCTTCCTCATCCGTTTGCGTGACCGGCTGGGCAATATCCGTCCCCTGACGGACGAGGCCATGCCGGAAGTCTACGACGATACGGCGGACGAAACGACGGCGCATGACGGCAAGAACCGTCAGGATGCCGGCCGCGTGCGTGCCGCCGGCAACAAGGTGAACCGTCTGCGGGATGCCCGCACCGAAGCCGGGCCGGAGACGGCGGCAGAGGGCGCAGCTCCGCAGGCGGGAGTCATGACGCCGTCCGGGGAGGCTTCTCCGGCTGATCTGCCGCCGTGGGCGGCTCCGGCGCAGATGCCGGAACAGGGGCCGCTGCCGCGGGAGGCGGACGAGCCCCGCGCCGCGGGGGATGCCGCGCAGCCGCTGCCCTTCCTGCCGCCGGAAGGGGCCATCGTGCCCGAAGTATTCGGCGAGGACGGCAGACCGCTGCCGCCGGAGGCCCAGCCGCGCCATGCGCTGGATGAGCTGGACGGCAGGGTCCGCGCCGGACAGGACGGCCTTTCCGCCGGAGAGGTCCCGCCTGTGGAAGCGCCGCAGGCCGCGCCCATCTCAGTCGGACCCATCTCTGCCGCGTCTGAAGCCGCGCCGGCCGGCGGGCCGACGGCGGAACTGCTGGCGGACATCTACGAGGAAGAGGCCGCCGAACCGCTGGACATCACGGCCAATGCGCCCACGGTGCCGCCGGTCACCGCGGCCCCCGGCAGCACGCCCGCGGCAACGCCCGCGGCTGCGGTCGGTCAGGCCGTGGGCAATGTGGTGAAGGACGCCGCCCAGAAGACTCTTGCCGCGCTGGGCCGCAAGGCTCCCGTGCCCCTGCCGGGGCTGGATCTCCTCTCGCCGCCCGCGCCGGATGCCGTGCGCCCCGTGGAAGACCCGGAACGCGCCCGCGCCCTCATGTCCTGCCTGCGGGATTTCGACATCCAGGCGGAACTCGTGCGCGTGACGCCCGGCCCGGTGGTCACCATGTACGAGGTGCGGCCCGCCCCCGGCATCCGCGTCAACCGCATCGCCAATCTGAGCGGAGAGATCGCGCTGGCGCTCAAGGCCATCGCCGTACGCATACAGGCCCCCATCCCCGGTCAGGACACCGTGGGCATAGAGATCCCCAATACCGAGCGCCAGACCGTGAATTTCCGCGAGCTGGTGGCCAGCGAGGCGTTCCGCAAGGGCTGCGGGCCGCTGACTATGGTGCTGGGTAAGGACATCGCCGGGCGGCCCGTGCTGGCCGACCTGGCCAAGATGCCGCATCTGCTCGTGGCCGGGGCCACCGGCGCGGGCAAAAGCGTCTGCCTCAACGGCATACTGCTCAGTCTGCTGTACCGCACCCAGCCCTCGGAGATGCAGTTGCTGCTGGTGGACCCCAAGCGCATCGAAATGGCCGTCTATGCCGACGAGCCCCACCTCGTGCATCCTGTGGTCAAGGAGATGTCCGACGCCAAGAACGCGCTGGACTGGGCCGTGCACGAGATGGACAGCCGTTACGACGCCATGGCCCGGCTGGGCGTGCGCAACATCGCCGGATACAATCAGAAGCTCGCCTCCTACGGCGACGCCCTGCCGGATGATCTGCGCGACCTGGAACCCATGAGCTATCTGGTCATCGTCATCGACGAACTGGCGGACCTCATGCTCACCGCCGGACGCGAGGTGGAGACCAGCATCGTGCGACTGGCGCAGCTGGCGCGTGCGTCGGGCATCCACATGATCCTCGCCACCCAGCGTCCCAGCGTCAACGTGGTGACCGGCCTCATCAAGGCCAACTTCCCTTGCCGTATCTCCTTCCAGGTGGCCTCGGTACACGATTCGCGCACCATCCTCGACCAGGCGGGCGCGGAGCACCTGCTCGGGCGCGGGGATATGCTCTTCAAGCCCAGCGGCGGCCAGCTGCAACGCCTGCACGGCCCCTTCGTCAGCGACGAGGAAGTCCACAACGTCGTCCAGTACTGGAAACGGCACCTCAGCCCCTCCTACAAGGTGGATTTCGCCTCCTGGGGACTGGAAGCCGCCGGGCCGGGAGCCGGACGCGCCGGGGGCGGCGGCAATGCGGCCAACGACCCCGTCTATCCGGCAGTACAGGCCTTCGTGACCGAACAGGGCAAGGCCTCCATCTCGCTGGTGCAACGGCGCTTCAATATCGGCTTCAACCGCGCGGCCCGCATCATGGAGCAGCTAGAACAGGACGGCATCATCGGCCCCGCTTCCGGCAGCAAGCCGCGAGCCGTGGTCAAATAGGGACCAGGATAGTTTGATTGGGGGGAAGGGGAACCCCTCCCGCGCAGGCGGAGGGGTTCCCCTTCCCCCCA
>DWYJ01000023.1 GCA_019118745.1 Candidatus Desulfovibrio gallistercoris
TGGGGGGAAGGGGAACCCCTCCCGCGCCGGCGGAGGGGTTCCCCTTCCCCCCAACACAGAAGAAGCGCCATTTTTTATGTGAGAGACCATGACCATACCCTTTACGGACTGTTTTTTTGATCTGGACGGGACGCTGACGGATTCCGCGCCCGGCATCCTCAACGGTGTGCAGCTGGCGCTGGCGCATTTCGGGCTGCATCCGCCGCGGGAGAGCCTGAACTTTTTCATCGGGCCGCCGCTGCTGGAGTCCTTTGCCCGATACTTTCCGGAGGAGCCGGACAAGGCCCGCACGGCCCTGCGCATCTACCGGGAATATTATCGGGAGCGGGGCATGTTCGAAAACAGCGTCTACCCCGGCATGGCCGGTCTGCTGGCCGATCTGAAGGCAGCGGGCAGTCGCGTGCATCTGGCCACGGCCAAGCCGGAGCCGTTTGCCCGCATCATCGTGGAGCATTTCGGCCTGCTGCCGTATTTCAGCGTCCTTGCGGGGGCGGAGCTGGACGGCCAGCGCCACGACAAGACTGACGTGCTGCGCTATGCGCTGGGGCTGGCGGAGCTGCCGCCGGAGGCCCGTCCGCTCATGATCGGCGACCGCCATCATGACGTGGAGGGCGCGCACGTCGTGGGCCTGCCCTGCGCGGGCGTGCTGTACGGCTACGGCAGCCGCGAGGAGCTAACGGCCGCGGGCGCGGAGCATCTGTGCGATTCCGTGGACGGCCTGCGCCGCCTGGTGCTGCCGGCCTGACGCCTTGCCAGAAGGCGCTCCCCTGCGTACAACAGGAGGGCGACGCCGCCCGGCGACGAGGCCGGGCCCGGATGGATAACCAACCGCCGTATGCGGAGGACAGAATATGGGCTTTGCCAATTCCAGTTGCAGTTTCACGCGCTTCCGCGTGCTGGACAGCCTGACCGACGAACAGTGGAACGCCGTGCCCGACAAGCTCCGGCAGTACGCCTTTCAGGACATCGACGAGCTGCCGGAGATGCAGGCGCACGGCTGGGTCTGCTTCGAGGACATGCTGGACAGCGCATGGCGCACCGCGCCGCCGCAGAAGGGGGCGTATTTCGTCTTTTCCCTGCGGCTGGACACGCGGCGCATCCCGGCGGGCGTGATCAAGAAGCATCTGGCGCTGGCCCTGCGTGAGGAGAAGGAACGCATGCAGGCGCAGGGCAAGAACTTCATCTCCCGTGAGCGCAAGAAGGAGCTGAAGGAGCAGGTGCTGCTGCGTCTGCGGCAGCGCTTCCTGCCGGTGCCCGCCGAATTCAACGTCATCTGGAACACGGCAAAGAACGAGGTCTGGTTCGCCTCCACGCAGAACAGGATGATCGACCTGTTTATGGAGTTCTTCCTCCAGAGTTTCGAGGTGCACCTGGAGCAGCTCACGCCCTACAGCCTGGCCGAGACGCTGCTGGACGAGGAGGCCATGAGTCGCCTTGACCGCATGGAACCCACGGAATTTGCCGTCAACGCCTGAGGAGAGGGATAATGAGCACCATCAGCGACTCCACGGACAGCATCCTCGGCAAGGAATTCCTCACCTGGCTCTGGTACCAGAGCGACGTGGCCCCCGGCGCCTTTACGGACGCGGAGGGCGCGCCCTTTGCCGTGAGCATGGAACAGCGCATCGTCGTGCAGGGCGGCGAGGGCGAGGCGCAGGAGACGGCCTCGGTCTCCGGGGCGCTTTCCCCCCTGCGGGAAGCCCGTTTCGGGCTGGGTACGGGCAAGAAGGTCTCCCGCGCGCTGGTGCGGCTGGAAAAGGACGAGCTGGCCTTCCAGGTCAGCCTGCGGGCCGAGGACTTCAGCCTCAACAGCCTGAAGACGCCCAAGATCGAAAAGAGCGGCGACGATGACGACCCCGACGCGCTGCTGCTGGAAAAGATCTATCTGCTGGAAGTCTGCACCGGCCTGCTGGACAGTCTGTTCCAGCGTTTCCTGCGGCTGCGCCTGTCCGCGGACTGGTTGCGGGAGGTCAACGACATGCGGCAGTGGATGACCCGTACGGAATAGCCACATGGGCAGCGCGTCGCATTCTTCGGGCTCCCGCGCAAGGAGCGGTCATCTCCTGCTGCTGCGGCTGGGGCGCAAGCTGCTGTGGATGCTGCTCGTCCTCTGGGGCATCACCATCATCAGCTTTGTGGTCATCCATCTGGCGCCCGGTTCGCCCACGGACATGGAGACCACGCTCAACCCGCTGGCGGGCGAGGCGGCCCGGCGGCAGCTGGACGCCCTCTACGGCCTGGACAAGCCGCTCCATGTCCAGTATCTCGACTGGCTCTCCCGCATGGTGCGGCTGGATTTCGGCGTGTCCATGTCGGCCGATGCCCGGCCCGTGCTGGACAAGATCCTTGAGCGCCTGCCGCTGACCGTGGGCATGAACGTGGTCTCGCTGCTGCTCACGCTCTGCATCGCCGTGCCGCTGGGCATCCTTTCGGCCTGCCGCCGCAATTCCTGGCTGGACAAGGGCGTGACCCTGCTGGTCTTTCTGGGCTTCGCCATGCCGTCCTTCTGGCTGGCGCTGCTGCTCATGCTCTTTTTCGGGCTGGAACTGCAATGGCTGCCCATTTCCGGCCTGACCTCGCTGGACTTCCCGCAGATGTTCTTCTGGGAAAAATGCGTGGACATCGTGCGGCATCTGGCCCTGCCCATCCTGGTGTATACCGTGGGCTCGCTGGCGGGCATGTCCCGCTACATGCGGGCCTGCATGCTGGAAGTGCTGCGGCAGGATTACATCCTCACCGCGCAGGCGCGGGGGCTTTCCGGGCGTATGGTCATCCTGCGGCATGCCCTGCGCAATGCCCTGCTGCCGGTCATCACCCTCCTTGGGCTTTCCGTGCCCGGGCTCATCGGCGGCAGCGTCATCATCGAATCCATCTTTGCGCTGCCCGGCCTGGGGCAGCTCTTCTATGCCGCGGTCATGGCCCGCGACTACACCATGATCATGGGGAATCTGGTGCTGGGGGCCGTGCTGACGCTGGCGGGCAACGTGCTGGCCGACGTCTGCTACGGGCTGGCCGATCCGCGCATCCGTTCCGCACAGGAGAAAAACGCATGATGCCCCGTGTGTTGCGTCGCTGTCTGGGGCGGCATCTCATGTTCACGCTGGGGCTCGGCATCGTGCTCGTCATGACGCTTGCCGCGCTGTTCGCGCCGTTCATCGCGCCCTATGATCCCACGCAGGAGCATGGGCACGCCGTCCTCATGCCGCCCTGCGCCGAGTTCTGGCTCGGCACGGACAGGCTGGGGCGGGACGTGTTCTCCCGCCTGCTGTACGGCGGGCAGGCTTCGCTCTGGGTGGGCTTCGTGGCCGTGGGCATCTCCGTGAGCATCGGGACGGTGCTCGGCCTCATCAGCGGTTATTTCCGGGGCTGGGTGGACGAGATCATCATGCGCGGCGTGGACGTCATGCTCTGTTTCCCGTCCTTTTTCCTCATCCTGGCGGTCATCGCCTTTCTGGAACCCAGCCTGGCCAACATCATGATCGTCATCGGCCTCACCTCCTGGATGGGCGTCGCGCGCCTCGTGCGGGCCGAGACCCTCAGTCTGCGCGAACGCGAATTCGTGGCGGCCGCGCGGCTGGCGGGCTGCTCCACGGCGCGGATGCTCTTCGGGCATATCCTGCCCAACGCGCTGGCTCCCATCCTCATCACCGCCACGCTGGGCGTGGCCGGGGCCATCCTCGTGGAATCGAGCCTGAGCTTCCTGGGGCTGGGCATGAGCCCGCCCACCCCGACCTGGGGCAATATGCTGCAGGACGGCAAGAACGTGCTGGAATGCGCGCCCTGGCTCTCGCTCTATCCCGGGCTGGCCATCCTCGTCACCGTTTTGGGCTACAACCTGCTGGGGGAAAGCCTGCGCGACTGGCTGGACCCGCGTCTCAAGCAGTAGAGCATTTTGCCTTTGAAAAAGGCAAAATGCGAGGCGGCGGCACAGCGCCGCCCGGCCCAAAGTGAGCGGAAAAACCGCGTTTTTTCCGCGAAACGCCAGGCCGTATGGTTTGAAACGTGAAGCGTTTCAAACTGAAAATACTATAGGGGGAGGGCGATGCTGGAACATTTGAGGATACGCAATCTGGCGCTCATCGAGGACATGGAGCTGGATTTCGCGCAGGGCATGAACGTGCTCACCGGCGAGACAGGCGCGGGCAAGAGCTTCATCCTCAAGGCGCTGGGCTTCCTGCTGGGCGATAAGCTGGCGGCGGACATGGTGCGCCCCGGCGCGGAACGCGCGCAGGTGGAGGCCCTCTTCCTCCTGCACGGGGAGGAGTGCATCATCCGCCGCGAACTGCTGGCCGAGACCGGCCGCAGCCGCCTCTACGTCAACGACAGCCTCCGTTCGCAGGAGAGCGTGCGCCAGCTGCGGGACGAGCTGCTGGTGCATACCAGCCAGCACGGGCAGCAGCAACTCCTGCAACCGGCTTTCCAGGCCCGCCTCATGGAAAGCGCCATGCCCGATGCGGGCCTGTTGCGCGAGAAGGACGAGCTGCTGGCCTCCCTGCGGGACGTGGCGTCCCGGCGCGAGGAGCTCAGGCAGCGGCAGACCGGGCTGGCCGACAAGCGCGACGTGCTGGAGATGCAGCAGCAGGAGATAGACAAGGTGGCCCCCGAAGAAGGGGAGGAGGAACGCCTTGAAGAGGTGCGCGCCCAGGCCCGTGCCGCCGAGCAGGCCGGGGAACAGTATGAGGAAGCCCTCAGCCTGCTGCATGGGGAGGATGAGCCTGGCCTGCTGGACATGCTGGGCCGCCTTGAACGCCTCCTGCATCAGATGGCCCACAACAATGAGGATCTTCAGGCCGACGCCGAGGCCGTGACGGCCCTACGGCAGCAGCTCCAGCACCTGAGCGGCGTGCTGCGCCGCCCGCCCGTGCCGGACGATCTGCCCGACATGGACAGTGTGGAGGAGCGCCTCTACGAGCTGGCCCAGCTCAAGCGCAAACTGCGCCGCAGCATGGACGAGATACTGGAACTGCGGCAGGAGATCGAGGAGAACCTTTCCTTCCTCGACGCCTGCGCTCTGGACATCTCCGCCCTCGACAAGGAAGAGAGCCGCCTTGCGGCCTCCCTGCGCGATGTTCTGGAGCGTCTGCGCCCGCAGCGGCGGCAGGCGGCGGAGGACTTTGCCCGCCGTCTGGAAGCGGAATTGCGGGAGCTGGGCTTCTCCGAACAGGTGCGCGTGCTGCCGGACTTCGTGCCGCAGGAAGTCTGGCCCGGCATCGAGGACGACCGGGTGCGCATCCTCTGGGCCCCCAATCCGGGGCAGGCCCCGCAGCCGCTGGACAAGATCGCTTCCGGCGGCGAGCTCTCCCGTTTTTTGCTGGCGCTGGTCAGCGTGCGCCCCAAGGCCGAGAACGCCACCTTCATCTTTGACGAGGTGGACGCCGGGGTGGGCGGCATGACGCTCAACAAGCTGGCCGACAAGCTGGCCCGCCTGGCCGGGCAGCGGCAGATGCTGCTCATCACCCACTGGCCGCAGCTGGCCGCGCGGGCGCAGCGGCATTTTCAGGTCAGCAAACAGGTGCGCGGCAACAGCACTTTCACGCTCTGCACCCGCCTCGATGCCCAGGCCCGCCATGCCGAACTGGCCCGCATGGCCGGAGGCGGCGCACAGGGCGAGGCCGTGGCCGTTAGTCTGGAAAAAGGAGGGCAGACGGCGGAGTAGCAGGGTCGGCTGACGCTATCTATTATTGTTTGGGGGAAGGGGAACACCTCGCTCTGCTGTCGATGCCCGTAAGGCTCCTGCGTCGCCTAACGGGCACGGCCCTACGGGCCGCCTTTCGGTCGCGCTCTGCTGTCGATGCCCGTAGCTTCCTTCGTCGCAACGGACACGGCCCTACGGGCCGCCTTTCGGTCACCGCCTGCACTGGAGGCCCAGCCTTTTCGCAGCGGAGCGAGAAAAGGCGTTCTCGTGATCCTTCCCCCCCAAGCCCTCCAACCCTTCCCCAGCGCGCTTTTGTCAAGGAAAGCGACAGGGGACCGAGCTTCCCCATCCAAAGAACACGCCTGAAGGTCAACCTTGCGCCCCTTGCCTTCTAAGATGCCGTGGCTGTCTTTTCTTCCTGTCCTCTTCCAGTCGGTGCGGAGGGGGAAAATTTTGCCTACCGGCCATGCCGCGCAGCAGATTTTTCCCGTTCCTCTGTGGAGGCGTTTTGTGATGTTCGAAGGGGGAGAGCAAGCCGCCTGATTTGGCAGCGTTTTTTTCGGGCCGCGACACGTGGCGCATAACTGTTGATTTGGTATTATTTTTGCAAAACTGGAGGGAAATGGTATGGTCAGGAAATTTTTTCTGTCCGGAGGACACCGTGAACCCTCACAGCTCCAATCAGCTTGCCAGCATGGCCAATGTGCAGCGTGGCATGTCTGCGGCAGTACCCTGCTATGACGATATGCCGCAGCCGCCCCTGGATGCCGCGGGGGAGCGCACGCTTGAACAGCTGGAGCGACACGGCCGCGGCCTTGTCGATCACTTTGAGGCCCTGCTGGATGCCCAGCAGGAGCGTTTCATCGTGCATTTGCGGCAGCACCTTGGCGAAATGGTCATCGAAAGCAAGCTGCATTTTTCCCTTAATGCCGAGGGCCAGCTCATCATCGAGGGCGAGGACGACTCCGCGGACGATCTGTGCCAGATCGTGGCGGAGATACCTTCCCTGCAGGAAGAGTTCCAGCAGCTGGCCAAGCTGGCGCTGCTCAGCTACGGGCTGGACATCGCCTGTCAGGCTCAGGCGGAGCTGGATCAGGAAGGTGCGCAAAACAGCCTGTTCACCCGCTTCCACATGTGCCTGAAAGGCCCGTTCTCGCATTTTTACGTGCGGTAGCCGCAGGCTCGCACGCGCCGCAGGCCCCGCCGCGTACAGGTCGGGCGGCTTGCCATCCGCAGCAAAAAACGATACAAACAACTTCCCGATATGGGGGCGCACTGGTTTCGACGGGGATGTGGAAGCCGGAGTTGCAGGTCGAGGCGCCGCTGGCCTCGTAAAAAGCGGCAACAAAGTAATTGCCAACAACGATTACGAATACGCCTGCGCTGCCTAGTCAGCAGGGCTCCTGACCGCATAGGCGGTCACGTCAGACGGATTGATGCCTGATAGGTTCGGCTGGCGACACATCATCAGGCTGGCGATGCCCGGTGCCTGCCGGGGGTTATTGCGAGGATTGCACCGGCGGGCTGGTGCTGCCGCGCCCGGTCAGGGGCTACCGGCGGCACGAGAACCATCTCTGACCTACACCTGTAGACGCTTCGCGTGGAATGTTCTCGGACGGGGGTTCGACTCCCCCCGCCTCCACCAACCAAGCATTTCAAGAAGTGCGCAGAAGTCCGCAAAGCCTTGAGCTGAGCGGACTTTTTCTTTTTTTAGAGTTCCGGGAAGTGCCCCAAGGTGTCTAGACAGTCCACAAAAAAGGGGGCAACTTTGGGGGCAGGAAAGTTGCCCCCTGCCTGTAGTCAAAAGGAGTTGCCCCCGATGCCCGGAAAGTTGACGGATACCGCCATTCGCACGGCGAAGCCCAAAGAGAGGCCCTACAAGCTGGCGGACGCCGGCGGGCTGTATTTGGAAGTTGCCCCCAGCGGCGGCAAGTGGTGGCGGCTCAAGTTCCGGCATGGGGGGAAGGAAAAGCGCCTTTCCCTCGGGGTCTATCCTGCCGTCGGGCTGAAAGAGGCCCGGGCACGGGCCGCAGCCGTGAAGGAACAACTTGCCCGTGGGCTTGATCCAAGTGCCGAACCCCGGGCCGCCAAGATCGAAGCCGCCGCCGCGGTCAATACCTTTGAGCATGTGGCCCGTGACTGGTTCGCCCGGCAGAAGGATGGATGGACGCCCCGCCATGCGCTAACGGTCTTGCGCCGGCTGGAAGGGCATGTGTTCCCTGTGCTTGGTTCCCGGCCCATTGCTGAACTTGGCGCGCCTGACTTTCTGGCCGCGCTGCGGCGGATCGAGGCCGATGGTCACATAGAGACGGCCCGGCGTGTGGCGCAGATCTGCGGGCAGGTGACGCGCTATGCCCGGCTTGTGGGCATCGTCCAGGCGGACGCGGCAAGCGGCCTGTCCGAAGCCCTTACGGCGCGGCAGACAAAGCACTTTGCCACCATCACGGAACCGGGGGAGGTAGGCGCATTGCTGCGCGCCATTGATGCGTACCAGGGGGAGCCTGCCACCTGCTACGCGCTGCGCATCCTGCCATATGTCTTTGTCCGGTCAGGGGAGTTGCGCGGCGCGGCATGGGAGGAGCTGGACTTGGACGCCGGCCAGTGGGTCATCCCTGCCGAACGCATGAAGATGCGGCGGCCACATGTGGTTCCGCTGGCCCGGCAGGTGGTTGGGCTGTTCCAGGGCATGAAGATGTTTTCCGGCAGGGGGCGGCTTGTCTTTCCGGGGCTTGCCTCATCCAGCCGGCCTATCACCGACATGTGTCTGCTGAACGCCCTGCGGCGCATGGGGTATGCCCGAGGGGAAATGACGGTTCACGGCTTCAGATCGCTTGCCTCAACCCTGCTCAATGAACTGGGCTATCCCCCGGACTGGATAGAGACGCAGCTTGCGCACGCCGAACGAAACAGCGTCAGGGGTGCCTACAACCGGGCGCAGCACCTGCCGGAGCGCCGCCGCATGATGCAGGAATGGGCGGACTATCTCGACAGCTTGAGAGAGTATACCGGCAAGGGGAGGATGTCGATGTAAGTCATTGATATGCATGTAACTTAGTGTATTGGTAAGTAATAGGATACGCTTTGTTTTCAACCTCAGTTTGCCGGAACAGGTATCGTCTGTTCCCTCAAATCCCCCCTTACCGTTTTCGAGGTGTTCCAGGTGTGAACGTGTGCCAAGCCTTGGTACGCAAGGATTTGCGCGGCACACGTTCCGGGAACACTTTTTTTCGAGGTGAAAAGGTGTGACGGGGTAGGGCAGCAAAAAGGCCGGGGGAGTCCCGGCCTGTGAGTCTCATGCCTCGTCTTCTGAGTCGCCTGTGGTTGCCCCCTTGCCGGAAGCGAGCCAAGCCTTGACGGCATCGGGATCAATCCGCCAGCCTACGCCCACCTTGCGCGCAGGCAAACCCTGTTCCATGATTGCCTTTTGAACCGTCCGCCGGTCAACGCGCAACGCCGCTGCCGTCTCATCCAGGGTCATGCCGATAACGGGCCAATCCTTCTTGTCTGCCATTTTTCGCCCCCCTCTTTTCAAAAGGTGTAAAACATGCTATTGACATATCACTGTATCAATAGTGTGTCAATAGTGCATCAAAGTTTACATATTACCTCTTATGAGACATGGGCAAAAATTTTTGTTCAATGTTTCCGCATGTTTCACAAAGCGCCGCTTGTCCCGTTTTTTATCGTGACACGTTATGCCTGCATCGTGCTACGCACGTCCTGTGAAACATTCCCGGCAGGGGCAGGGGGCCGCATACTATGCAGACCCTTGGGAGGGGCGTCCATAGCGTGGGCTCTCCGTAGGCGGGGGCAGCAGGCCAGAAGCCGATTCCGGTCAGCGCCAAGGGTCGCAGTTCATTTGCTGCCCTTTGCCGGTCAACGCCTCCGGGGGTGTCGGTATTAGCTACACCCTCTTTTTTTGTGGTCAACGGTGTTGACCATGCCGTTGACCTTGGTGTCCTTGTAGGCAACCAGCTCAAAATTGAGCGCGTTGCCACGGGCCGGGGTCTGGACGGAATAGCCCCCTTTTTTTGTGGTTAACACCGTTAACCAGGGAGTTAATCTTCCCCTTGCCGGGTACGCTGGCAGGGGCGCGCCGTACGCGTTTCCGGCAAACAGGGATTGAAAACAAAGCTTTCCCCCAAAATCATACTAATTTACTAAGTTGTAAACATGTCAATGAGTTACCAAGAAATACTCCTCCTTGCCGGTCTGCATGAGCCGGGCCGCCGCCCCCTGTATTCACTGAGCCCAAAGTTGGGCGCAGTTGAGAGGCCGCCTTTTTTTGGGGTTGCACCCTGCAACCTGCCTGCAACCTATAGAGTCGCCCCCTTTTTTTGCGTCGCACCCTGCGACTTGCCTGCGACTTTGGCCGCCGCCCGCCGCGCCTTTCCTCATTGGCCAGCACCTCGACCACCAGCCGCGCCGCATCGTATCCCTCGCAAAAGCCCTGCGCATACGCGGCCCGCGCAACGTCTTCCACCGTGCCGACTAC
Organism: Candidatus Desulfovibrio gallistercoris; assembly: GCA_019118745.1. Classification (GTDB taxonomy): domain Bacteria; phylum Desulfobacterota; class Desulfovibrionia; order Desulfovibrionales; family Desulfovibrionaceae; genus Desulfovibrio; species Desulfovibrio gallistercoris. Next base: position 10,131 of record DWYJ01000023.1, read on the forward strand.
CTTCACCTGTTCGTCTGACATTGCCCCACTCCTTCCTTTGCGATCCGCTTCGGCGTGTAGGGGATAGCCTCCCGAAACCGCCGCGCCGTGTGTTCGTCCAGCATCTCCGTATCGGCGCAGACCCGCGGGCTATCCCACTCCCGCGCCATGACAGGATAGCCGCGTTTCCTGATGGTGGCTTTTGATATCCCGAGGTATGCCTGTATGGCCTTCCAGCCGTAAAGGGTCTCTCCCATGATGCCCCCCTATGGGTTGCGGTCATGCCGCGTTTTCGCCATGCGCCTTGACGATGGACGCCCACCGCCGCCGCGCTCCTTCCAGATACTGCCGCAGGAAGCCCCACGCCATATATTCAGCCGCCGCCCGGCTTCCGGCAAAGAGGAAGGGCACGCGGTAGCGCCCGGCAAAGGCAAGGACACTCTGGCAGGCCGCGTGCGGATCCAGGCGGCTGCGGTAGTTCCCCGCCGCCAGGTCCCGCCAGCTCGCTTCCACCACCACGGCGAAGGCGTCCAGCGCCGCGGCCCGTTGCATCTCCCGTTCAAAGCGTTCCCGTTCCCGCCCGAGGCAGGCCACGAGGTCGGCAAGTTCCTTGCGCTCAACGGCCACCTTGTCAGTGAGTCCGGCAAGGGAATAGTCCCCCGTGCCCAGCGTGCCCACCTCCACGGACACCCCTTCATACCGCGCCCCCCGGAAGGGGAACGGGGCCTGCTCCCGGCTATCAACGATAATCCTCATGCCGCCCCCATTTTACAAGCCTTTTTTCTTGCTGGCGTCTTGCTTGAACCCGACTCCGGGCTTTCCCCCTTGCGGGCCAGCCGTACCCGGCACGGCAGGCGGGCAAGGCACGTGTCCCGCAGCAGGGCGGGCAGGTTGTCTTGAGCAAAGCGCAGGGCGGCGGTCTTCTCCGAGGCCAGCAATCCGGCATCGGGGTAGAGCACCAGCCCGCCGCCGTCATCCTCCGGCCAGGCGGCGCAATGGTACTCCCGGTTCAGGGTGTGCAACACCGGCCACGGATGCGGGGTCCCTTCTTTGCCGGTTCCCTCCGGCCAGCCGTCAAGCACGCTGTCGAAAAGGCCCTTGCCCATGTTCAGCCCTCCCGACATACCGCGTTCCACACCGCCACAAGGAAGCGCCGGAACATCCGCCGCCGCTCTTCGTTGTGGATATGATTTCGCCAGCCGCCCCTTGCCATGCGACGCAGGGGAAGGACCAGCCGCCCGCGCATCTTTTCCGCCGGGATGACGTGGGAATGCGGATGGTTGGCAGGGTCGAGCCATTCCAGCAACAGGCCGCCGCCGTCCCCCGTGATGACGCTTGCCCGCAGCGGTCCCCCCAGCCGCGTTTCCGCTTCCTCGCCCGTCGGCAGAACCTCCACCCTGTACAGTCCGGCCCGTTCCCCGGCATGGCTGATGCGGAAAAATTCCTGCCCCGGATATATGGTCTCGTGAGTGTCGCACATCGTTGTTTCTCCTTCCACGCAAGTTTGGCCGTTTTGAACACGTAAGACACGTAAGATGCGTAAAAATCGTTGGTACACAAGGATTTGCGGGGCTTACGTGTTTGTCTTACGCCTTTTTTGAACACGTAAACACGTAAGCCATACGCGCCGCCCCCCTTACGTGTTTACGTGTTCTTACGCGCTGCGTTTTCGTTTACGTAAGCCCGCAAACCCTTGTGGCTGTAGGGTTCTTACGTATATTACGTGTCTTACGCATCGAAAACGCTCAAATTGGCGGCTATCAGTCCCGCCCCTCTTGGTCTTCTGGCAAGGTGACAGCGTAGACACGCCGTTGACCCATTTCAGGGAGAGTGCAGACGGCGGCATTTTCTCTGCCATTCCTGCGCAACCATCCGGCATCACGCAGCACGGCGGCCGCCCGACGTGGCGAATGGCCCTTGACCACTTCGGCCCCGAAGCTTTCCGGCAAGACAAGGTATTCCGTCCTGCCGTCCGGCCTCTTCTGCCTGAAGCCCACACGGTTGATGCATGTGCCCTGTTCGGTGTCCATGTCCTGAAAGCGGCTTGCCCCGTGCCGCTCAATGAACAGGCGCACTTGCGCCAGTATGACCGCGTCTTCGGCTGGCCCGGTTCCGCCTCTGGCCTCCAGCCAGTCGGTGAAACAGCGTTGGACCGCCTGCCGAATGTCCATATCATCCGGCAGCAGTCCGGCCCTTTGCGCGGCCAGCCCTCCGGCAAGGACAAGGGCAAAGCGTTTCGCCACCCGTCGCACCTGTTCCGTGGCGTCAGAAGGGCACAGCCGGGCCACCAGCGCGGGCAGGTTCTCCCGGATGTCCTTCCCCACCTCATCTTGCCGGGGGCAGAGCCATTGCAGGAACGCCCGCCCGGCATGGCCGTAGTGGTCGGAACACAGCATCTTGAGGCGGTCGGCCACGGCCCCGGCGTCCGGCAGGCCGTGAAGGTCGGACAACATGGCCTTGTCCACGGGCAGCCCCACAAAGCGCACCTCCTGCCCCCCCTCTGGATTTCAGGCCGCTTTCCGCCAGCTTGTCGGCAAGCCCCAGCTCCCCACTGGAGAGGAAGAGCAGCCGCCACGTCAGCTGGGCACGGGGGCTGCCGTCCCGCAGCGCGCGCCCCTTGGACTGTCCGTTTGCCAGCATATAGGCCGCCTCGGACAGCGCCGCCGCCCCCACCTGCCCCACCTCGTCAAGGATAAGCAGATTGTCGTTGTGGAGTGCCGCCACGCCTTCAAGCGCGTTGTCCGTGGTTCGCCATGAGCGCACATGCTCCGGCCCGCCCCAGACGGACGCCGCCACCTGCAGCCCCGTCGTCTTGCCGGAAGAGCTGCACCCCTCGAAAGAGAAGCCGCCCCCCTCCAGCCCGGACAGCCGCAGCAGCGGACCGGCAAAGGCGAGGCACAGCGCGAAGACAAGGCGGGAGTTGCCCGCGCACAGGCCGGGGATTTCCCGCCAGCCGTCCAGCGTGCCGCCCGCGCGGAACATCTTCGCATGCCGTGCCGACTGGAGTACGACGGTATCCGCGGGGACGCCGTAAGCCGTATCCGGCATGACATAGGCCGCCGCGTGCCAGCCGATGCGCTGGACGCACGTTACAAAGCGTTCCGTGCGCACGCCCTGGATGAACGTGGCGAATTTCGCGGCCTGTCCCGGCGCGATGGAGTAGCCGCCCCGCGCGAGTATTTGCGCATATTCCCTGCCTTGCCCCTGCAACAGGTCATCAGGAAGCGCCCAGCGGTGTTCCGTGCCGGCGGGGTCTTTCCAACTGAGGAGTGTTCCCCAGTTTTCCGACACGTCATCAAAGGTCTTGCCGATGATACGCAGCGGCGGCCCCAGGCGCAGGTCGAAGGTCGCGTCTCCTTTTTCCTCCACCTTGAACAGGCCCGGATTCTTGCCGGTCTCCCGAATGAAAAAGCCCTCCGGCAGGTGGACGGCGGCCCCTTCCTTGCGGGCCTTCTCCACCGCCGCCGCGACGGCCTCAAGGGAGCGCAGGCAATGCAGGTCGTTGAAATCCGTGGGCCGCCCTTCATGCGCCGGGCAGACGGCCAGCTTGCCGCCCACGGCTTGCGCCGCCTTCGTTGCCGCCTCCACGCCCGTATTGGGCCGGTCGTCGGTGCGCACGTCGTTGTCCGCGCACAGGATGATTTCCCGGTCGGGATACCGTTTCCGCGCCATGCGGGCCACGGCTTCGAGGTTCCCGGCATTGAAGGCCACAAGGCAGGCATGGCCCGTGGCAAGATGCAGACTGGCGGCTGTGGCGTAGCCCTCGGCAATCAGCAGCGGCCCGTTGTGGCCACCGTCCCTTGCCGGAAGGGGGCAGTAGCCCCCCGCCGTCCTGCCACCCTTCATAAAGAGCTTGTCCGGGCCGTGGGCGGGCTTTTCCGGCAAGATGAATGCAGGCTGGCAAGCCCCCCTTCCGCGTCTCTGACGGGCACCACAAGCCGCCCTTGCCCGTCCTGCCGCAGGCCCGGGGCGGGAACCCGCTTGCGGGCAAGGTAGGGGTGCGAGTCCGGCGCGGGCGTGGCCCGTTCCCAGAGGATGCGGGCCAGCTTCGCGGCGGCGGCGTTGCGCTTTGCCTGTTCTTCCTCAGTGGCCTTGCGGGCGGCGGCGATGCGCTCCCGCAGGGTCTGGCGTTCGGCGGGGGACATGTCCTTTTCCGGCGTGGCGGACTTCGTGCCGGTATCCCCCGTGATCCAGTTGCGCCACCAGCAGCAGGCCGGGGCGTCAAGGTGGATGCGGTAGGCCCCGTCCCTGCCGCGCGGCTTGCCTTCCACGCCGCAGCGATGCGTGCCCCCGTCGGCAATGAGCGGCCCGTTCAGCACCAGACCGGCGGCGGTGAGGGTTTCGGCAAAGAGGAGCAAGGCGTCCGCGTTACTCATGGCCCGCATCCCCCCTTGCCGGTTCCAGCTCGCGGGCCAGCCGCACGAAAGCCGACGCCTGCGCGCTGGCCTTGTCGTGGGCGTCGGTCAATTGTTCTTCCGTATCGAACAGGCTTGCGGCCAGCGCATCCCAGAGGAATGGCCTCGCGTTCGCGGAGGCGTAGCCCTCCGGGCCGCATATGCGCGGCAGCAGGGCGTCGGCCACCCGCCGCAGGTCTTTCAGGGCCTGCCGGTAAGCGGTCAGCCCCGCCGCCGCCCTTTGCAGCGCATCACGCGCGGCCAGGGCATCGGCATACAGGGACGGCACAGCGGCGGCCGTGGGGCGGTCAGTACCAGCCAGGCAAGCGGAGCCTTCCGGCATGGTGGGCTGTTCCGTCCGGTCGCCCGGCAGGCGCAGAGCATTCTTGCGCCGGAAGACGCGGCGGCAGGCGGCGGCGGTACTCGTGGCGGTAGAGGTGGTCAGTTCGGGGCCGTGGGACGCGGGGGATTGGGAAAGGTTCATGGGATACCTCGTTTGATTGGGGATAAAAAAAGGGCGGGGTCGTAACGCTCCCCGGCTCAAACGAAGCCGCCAGTCCTCGCGGATACTGGACGTTACAACCCCGCCAATATGTGAAAGCAGCCCGCCAGACAGACGCCCGGCAGGAACTTTGACAGCAAATGCGGATTGTGCGGCAAGACTTCTCCCGACTCTTGGGAAGTCGGAAAGGCGCTTGCTACGCCTCGTTTGATTTGGGGCCTCCAGAAGGCCACAGGGCCTTGCAAAAGTCAAGAGATGGTGACCGGCAAGGGGACGGCTCATTTCATGCCGGAGAAGCGAGTTACGCGGCATGGCGCACCCCCCTTGCCGTGAAGTCCCGGCAGGGAACGGGGTACGCGGCCCCGTCCGGCACATGCCCGGCCATGCAGCCCACAAGGCCCAGCAGGGCGGCGCGGGATTGCCTTTCGAGGGCAGAAAGGCTATTCTCTGCGGCAGGAAAATCTTTCTCCTTTATTTCCTTCGACCGCCGCGGGGGCGAGCCCGCGGCGGTTCGCTTTTGGCGCTCATTCCTCATGGGCCACCCCCTCGCCGCGGCCCAGCCGCTCGAGCAGGTCGCGAATGTCCGACGCCCTGTAGGCGCTGGCCCGCTGGGTCAGCTTCACGGGCCGGGGGAAGCGGCCCTCGGCAACACCCCTAAACCACGCGCTTTTGCTCAGCGGAATCAGCTTCAGCACTTCGGAGAGGCGCAGAAAGCCGACTTCCGGCAGGGGGGGGCAACATTCTGGACTGTTTCAGACATAGAAAAACCTCCTTGCGTTTTGGCGCATTTGCAAGGAGGTTAGCGCAGCTTGGCGGACTTGTCGTTCAATCGTCAAAGACGTGTGGATGACGTATCGAAAAGGGGTCAAAGACGGTGGAATAACGTAGAGGAGGGGAGGGGGCGGCCTCATGCGACCATGCCCGGCAGGGAGAGGGGCGACGGGACAGCCGTTGTCATCCCCTGCCATGTGGCCTTTGCCGGAAGGCAGAGGGGGGCGGACATAAGCAAGAGTCGTGCCACGCCACCACCCAAAAGGGGCAGCAAAAAAATTTGGGGGCAACTTTGGGGGCATGTGATTTTTTCAATCATGAAAAAATCTTTTATGTTCAGTATGTTACTGGCTTACTTTGTATTCCCACGCCACCAAACAAGCATTTCAAGAAGTGCGCAGAAGTCCGCAAAGCCTTGAGCAGCGCGGACTTTTTCTTTTTGTCATGTCCGGGATGCGCGGCAGGCCGCAGGCGGCTAAGCCGAGATGGCTTCCCCTGGAGAGACATACGGCAGCGACAAAGGGAACTACCAGATATTTCGAGGGGTAGCGAAACTTCGCTGCGGTAGCGGTGGCTTGTGCTTTCAATAGGAAGGATGCTACTTTGCGCTTGCTGTCTGGTGCCGAACAGGCGATTCTTTTTGCTGGAGTATGTTCTGGCGCAGTGGTGCGCATTAACGGTAAAGATGTCCGCCTCTCTGCATAATTTGTGAGGAAAACATGAATATTTTTAAACTCCATCCAGATGGAAGTGTAATATATTATATGCTGGAAAGAGAAATATATCTTAATGAAACATCAAGAAAATATCCATACTTTTATGATTGTGGCGATAAGATACGGCATTATGCCGTCTGTCCTGCATGTAATAACCCCATTCAGATCATTGGATTGTTTAGAAAACATACCGAGTCTCCTTTGTATGCTAAACATATTCCCAAAACTATCCCAGATTTGGCCGAGTATCGGCAAGAAGCCTATGAAAATTGTCCTTTGGCAGCGAAAAGAAATATATGTGCGGAAAAAGGCCAGAAAAAACGGGGTAATGATGGTATTTCAAAGCAATTGTTAAATATTATTGAAAAAAATTTTGATCGGATTGTGTATGTCCTGCAACGATCACTTGGCATTTATGTAAGCGCAAGACTTGCGGAAAATCTTCTTGATGACTACCTCAAAGAAGAAGCATATTTGTATAAATATGCTTCACTAATCAATATTCCGTGGATGCTGGCGTATTTTTCACGATCCAGATCTCTTGTTAGACGCATCATCCACGATGAAGATATTCGCAAAACTATTCAGAAGAAAGTTGCTGACGCAACATTCAACGAAAAAGGACAGTTAATAGTCAAAGATGATGGTAAAATAAGAATTCTCTTTTATTTTACCAACCATAACATCAAATTTGAAAAAGGATTCACTTGTGAATCCATTGATATGGAGATATATTTATCGATAATGGGCAGGAAAGAGAAAATTTGTACAAAAACTATCTCATTTGATTATGACTACTTTCGATATATGAGGAATATTCCTGAAAATAAAGGCCGGCGCAATGGAGAACTGATTGCTCTTGCACAAGATAAGCCTCGGCGATACCGGGAAGACAGAAAAAAATTCACATTTAAAGATAGTTGAGGAGCAAAGCAACAAGGTGTCAATCAGGATGGACGCGGAGTGGTGCATACTGCAGATGTGTGGAAGGGGCGATTCTTGGGGCGGTTTTTAGAAAAATTGTTAAGTTTTTGTCTAACGACGGACGCTCCGTTGTAACGTTTTTGAAGAGATGTTATGCTATTTTTCGATGACATACTGAGTATAAAGGTGCAGCTGGCGCTCTTTTTGGGGGTTATTTGCTTGTGTTGCGCTGAATGGCAAAACCGCAGATGAGACTGCGCTGCTGAAACCGGACTGTTTGGTATGGGGCAGGACAAAGCATACTTTTTCTTCCAGCCGCATGGGAGTGCTTGACTGTGGACAGGGGCTGCCGCTCGTTTCAGCCAAGCGGGAACATTCTGCAAATGAGGAGGCAAGATCTCCGGTGAAATCCGTTCTCATACTTATTGGGACGCGCCCCGAGGCCATCAAGATGGCCCCTGTCGTCCTGCAGCTCCAGAAGTCACGTACTCTTCGGCCCGTCGTCTGTGCAACAGGGCAGCACAGGGAGATGTTGGCTTCTGCGCTGGAGGATTTCGGGATCGTCCCCGACGCGGATCTGGCGCTCATGACGCCCGGACAGACGCTCAACGGGCTTGCCGGGCGTTTGTTCCTCAGCATGGAAAAGACGTTCAGCGAGTTCGATCCGGCCTGTCTGCTCGTGCAAGGCGATACGACGACGGCCATGATCGGCGCGGTCAGCGGTTTTTACCAGAGGATCCCGGTCGGGCATGTGGAGGCGGGCCTGCGCTCCCATGACATGACCGCTCCGTATCCTGAAGAATTCAACCGAAGGGCGGCGGCCCTGGCCGCATCGTGGCACTTTGCACCGACGCAGGGCGCAAAGGATAATCTCCTCCGGGAGGGCATAGCGCCGGAACAGGTGCTCATCACGGGAAATACCATCGTGGATGCGCTGATGCGTATGCGACGGCACATCCTGGCCGCACCGCCGCGCCTACCCGAAGAGGCCGAACGCATCGTCCGTGCCGGGACGCCCTATGTCCTTATCACCGGGCATCGGCGGGAAAACTTCGGGCAGGGCATGGAGAGTCTGTGCGAGGCCATCCGCATCCTGGCGGAGCGGCACCGGGATCACGCCTTCATCTATCCGGTCCATCTCAATCCCCTTGTGCATGACGTGGTCCACGCCCGCCTTGGCGGGCTCTCCAATGTCGTTCTGATCCCGCCCTGCGGCTATACGCCTTTTTTGCGCTTGCTGGACAGCAGCCTGTTCATCATCAGCGATTCCGGCGGCATCCAGGAGGAGGCCCCGTCGTTCGGCAAGCAGGTGCTGGTCACACGCGAGGTCACGGAGCGGCCCGAAGGGGTCGAGGCGGGCGTGTGTCATCTGGTGGGGACAGATACGCAAACGATCATCGACAGGGCCGAGGCTCTTTTTGCCATGCGCGACGCAAAAACGTCCGTCCCCAATCCTTACGGTGACGGAAAGGCGGCGGAGCGTATCGTGGCCTTTCTCGAGGAGAATCTGGAAACAGCATGATCAGTAGCCCGCATCCTTTCTCGTTTGGCAGCCAGCACAGGGCAAATGTGCCGGAAAGACATGGATGCCGGATAAAGCGGGCCTGCGCATGGCTGTGCATCCTGCTCGTGTGCGGCATCCTCTTCAGCATGACGGGAGGCGCTGGCTGGGCCGCCGAGGCGGAGCAGCGTCGGCCGGAATGGGCGCAGCCCCTGAACGCGGAGGGCTTGCCCAATCTGTACCGGGTCTCCGGCAAGCTCTATCGCTCCGCCCAGCCCACGGCGGAGGGCATGCGAGCGGCCGAACGTCTGGGCATACGCACCGTCGTCTCCCTGCGCAGCAAGCAGCGGGATGCGCGGCTGGCCGAGGGGACGGATCTGCTTTTGCGGCATGTGCCCATGCGGGCCTGGGACCCGCACATGCCGGGGGTGGTGGCCGCCCTGAGCGCCATTGCCGTTTCGCCGGGGCCGGTGCTGGTGCACTGCTGGCACGGGGCGGACCGCACCGGCATGGTGGTGGCGCTGTACCGCATGGTGGAGCAGGGCTGGACGCGAGAGGCCGCCATAGAGGAAATGCTGGAAGGCGGCTACGGCTATCACAGCGTATGGAAAGATATCATCACCTTTCTGGAGACCGTGGACGTGGAGGCGCTGCGCCGGGCGCTGCGTTCCAACGCGGCTGTTCCCGGCTCGCCTGAAGGCAGAGCGCGCCGTGCCGTTGGTCAGGAGGCGGCGCACGGGACGCGACTGCTGCGGTATGCGGGACAGGCGGCGCAGCCGGGGCACGTGGAGCGTCTGGCGCTCGAACCTTCCGACGGATGACCCTGCGCGGGGCGTTTTCTCTTTTTTCTTTTTTTATTGCCGCTGGCTTGTGGCTTCAGCCCGGCATCCGGGTGTGGTAGCCTGCGCGGCTGGCGGCAGGGGGTGAGAGGGGCGAGCCCCTCTACACCCCCTACGCCCCCCGTACTCCCCCTTTTCCGTGTGGCGGAGGGCGTCACTGTCGCATGTCGTGTACCTTGTCCGCCGCTCGCCGCATGGGGCAATCGGCGTGCATCTTCCCGCACTACGCGCGGGTGATATGCGCGCCTG